>VTPN01000048.1 GCA_008638215.1 Pelagibacteraceae bacterium | reverse complement strand
AGGGTAAGAACCTAATCTCATTGATGCTCCTAAATCTACATCTTTAGTTCTTTTAATTTTTTTATTTTGGAAATCCCATTCGGTCATAAGAGAAATTAAATTATTTTTATAATTTCCAAATTCTGAACTTCCTGCATTTTTAATTTTTAAAACATTTTTTGCAAATTCTATTATTGATAACTGCATACCAAGACATATCCCAAGGAAAGGTATTTGATTCTCCCTTGCAAATTTTATAGCTTCAATTTTTCCATTAATACCTCTATTACCAAAACCACCTGGAATTAAAACTCCGCAGGCAGATTTGAGTAACTCAGAAACATTTTTAGAATTAATAGTTTCTGAATCCAGCCATTTTATAACCACATTTGCTTTATTGTGAACACCAGCATGATAAATAGCTTCATATAAAGATTTATAGGAATCCTTTAAATGCACATATTTTCCTATAATAAAAATATTTATATCCTCTTTAATACGAGACTCTAAGATTTCAAAATTTATCCATTTAGTTAAATCTTTCTTTTTGGGAGATTTTATATGTAATTTTTTTATAACAAGGTCATCTAATCTTGACTTGGAAAGAAGATTTGGAACCTGATAAATACTCTCTACATCATAGGAAGGAATAACTGAATCTGAAGGGACATTGCAAAAAAGGCTTATCTTTTGAATCTCGTCTTTGCTTATTTTTTTATTACTACGGCAAACTATGATATCTGGCTGTATTCCAGAATTTAATAATTCTCTGACTGAATGCTGAGTAGGTTTTGTTTTTACCTCTCCAGATGTTTCAATATAAGGTAATAGAGTAAGGTGAATTAAAAGCGTATCTAGATGATTTTCATTTTTAAATTGTCTAATTGCTTCTAAAAAAGGAAGGCTCTCTATATCTCCCACAGTACCCCCTATTTCACAAATAATTACATCATCCTTATTTGTAGATTTTTTGATAAAATTTTTTATTTCTTCAGTCACGTGAGGAATAACTTGAACTGTAGATCCTAAGTATTCACCTTTTCTTTCTTTGGATAAAATAGAGGAGTAAATTTTACCTGAAGAAATTGAGTCATTTTTGGAGCAGGTTATGTCAGTAAATCTTTCATAATGGCCTAGGTCTAGATCTGTTTCATATCCATCATCTGTTACATAAACCTCACCGTGTTGATAAGGGCTCATTGTCCCTGGATCCACATTCAAGTAAGGATCCAGTTTACGAATTTTAAGTTTTATACCTCTTGAACGAAGGAGTGAAGCTAGTGATGCGGTGACTATTCCCTTACCTAGCGATGATACAACACCTCCGGTAACGAAAATTAATTTCACTGATTGGGCACTTCTGGAATTTGTTCCTCTATAGATTCATCAATGATGATTTTATCAGCGATATTTTCAAGATCATTCGAAACAGAAAATTGTTTTGTAATAACAGCACCCATAAATAAGCACCAAAATAAAAAACCAAAACCAAGAGCATATGTAATTTTAGTCATACTTGAAAAAGAAGATTTGTTAGAAGTCATTCCCCCTGTTAAAGATGTTTGAGTACCCAAACCTAAACTGCCGCCTTCAGTTTTTTGAAAGAGTATTATTAAAATCAGAATTGCCCCAATAATTGCACTAATAATAAGAAATAAATTAATCATGTGTTTTTTTATTTAAAATAATTAATAAATGAAGAATTAGTTGACGCCGAACCAACTAAAACACCATCTACAAATTGTAAATTTAAGATATCCGAAACATTACTTAAATTTACCGAACCACCATATAAAATATTAATTTTTTTGAAAGAATATTTTTTAAGAATATTGCTTAAAAATTTACAAATTTCATTAATTTCAGACAAATCAGGAGTTAATCCAGTACCAATGGACCATAAGGGCTCATAAGCGAGGATAATATCTTCATACATATGAGATTTTTTAAAAATAGTTTTAATTTGGTTGTTAAGAAAATTTTTTGTTTTTTTAGATTTATATACTTTTAAAGACTCGCCAATACAGACTATTGGTATCAATTTATTCTCAATAGATAACTCCAATTTTTTATGAATAATTTTATCATTTTCACCGTGGTTTGACCTCATTTCCGAATGACCAATTAATGTATATTTAATATTATTTTCTATTAAATGAGATATATCAAGTGAACCAGTACTGGCTCCCCTACCATCTAAATCAAAATTTTGAGCAGCAAATGTATTTGCCTTAAATTTTTTTGATAATGATAAATGAAAAAAATTATTTGGAGCAGAAATAATTTTATAATTTTTACTCTTTTTTATTTTTGAAATAATATTTGATAAATTTTCAGACTCTTTAAGATTTAAATATGATTTCCAATTAAATATTATATATTTCATAGTATTTTACTGATATCAGATAATAATAATATTTAAAATGAAAAAGCTTATTATAATTTTCTTTAGTGCCGCACTTGGTATCAGCTTCTTATTTATTGGTTTTGGCTCCTATGTTTCAACCAAACATGTAATTAAATTAGGAAATACCAAAATTACTACAAATGAATTTAATGAAGCTTTTGATAGCTACAAAGTAGAAAATGAAATTTCAAATTTATCTGAAGACCAAGACCTCTATGCAAAAATTCAATTTTTAAATGAATATATCAATGAATTAGCCTATGAAGAATTTTTAAATGAAAAAATAAAAGTAAGCGAAAACTCAAAAAAAGTTATTTTAAAAAAATCTTTGAATAATGAAGAGTTATTTAGAAACTTAGATGAAACGATTTTACAAAATTCACTAAAAGAGATAGAGAAAGGAATTCATGCAGATATTTTCAATAATTCTCTAAATGCTCCTGATTTAGTTAAGGGAGATATTTTTGAAGAATTACTTACCCAAAAAGATTTAGATATTTATGAAATTGGCATTCGAAATTACCTCCCAAGCAAATCTTATGAAGAAGAATTTTTTGAAAATTATGAAATATATAAAATTGAATTAAATAATTATGACTTAAGGCAATATGTTGAAGAAGAGTTAATAGATCCGGAGATTATATATCAATATTTTGAGGAAAATTCAGAAGAATTTATCGAGCCCAAAAGATACACCTATGAACAAATTATTTCAGCTAATGATAATGAAAATAATTTTAACTCATTAAAAGAAAATCAAGAAAATCAATTTAAACTTTTTGAGACTGTGGATGAAAAATTAATACTTCCTAAAGTTAAGGAGAAATTAGATGTACTAAATCTAAACGAAGTTAGCCCTCCCATTCAAATAGGAGAAAAATATTTTTATGTAAAGTTAAATGAAGTAAGAGAGCAAAAAATTAAAAATTTTGATGAAGTAAAAGAAGAGATTAGTGAAGTGTTAATCCAAAATGAAATAGATAACTTCGATACAAATAATATTCCAGATCAAATGAATAAGTATAAAGACTCATATATTTTTTATTCAAATACATTTAATTTTTTAGAGAATATTCCAAACGAATTTCATTTTATAAATTTTAATGATTTTGATAATTCCTTGATTCATGAGAAAAAATTAATTGAGTATAGTGTGAAAAATTCTGATATCACGGAATTGTCTAGTGATATGAAATCGAAATTTATAGAGTCTTATGATATGTACAAAGAAGATAATATCCAATCTCACATCGAAGAAGATTTAGTAGAAACTGGGGGTGTTCAAGTAAATTACTTTACTGACTCTTTAAACGTTAAGGGATTCTTCCTATCTGACAAAGATCTTGAAAAAGTGGTTACTATTAAAGAAGATAATTTATTAAAATTAAGTTTGCCCAACGAGGTTATTTACTTAAAAATTAGACAAGTAAGCAAAATAGACCCCCTAAATATAAAACAAAACATTGTTAATTTAATTTACTCTACAATTATTAATGAAATAAAGAATAATTATGAAATTGAAGTTAACAATCAAGAAATACTCAATCTATAAAAATGCATATTTATGGTCGGAAAATTTTCTCCGATACAGAAAATCCAATAACAATTTTTTATAAGCTCAAATCAACATTTAAAGATATTTCTATTCTTGAGTCAGTTATAGGTGGTGAAAATAAAGGTCGATATTCAATCATATTTTTTAATATAGTTGAAAATGTTGAAATTTATGAAAATTATGCCGTTAAGA
This sequence comes from Pelagibacteraceae bacterium, assembly GCA_008638215.1. GTDB lineage: Bacteria > Pseudomonadota > Alphaproteobacteria > HIMB59 > HIMB59 > HIMB59. The sequence continues at coordinate 2,838 of VTPN01000048.1, read as the reverse complement.
ATAATAAAAAAGTTAAAATCTCTTCCCCGAATAATTATTTAAAAGAAATTTCTAAACTGTCTAGGGTAAAAAATCATTACAATTTACCCATCCCTATCCCATTTTTAATAGGAAACATGAGTTTTGATTTGTCGAAATTTACATTACCTAAACTGAAATATGATATATCTAAAAATCAAATTCATATTCCCTTGGCTCATGTTGTAAGACCTACTAATTTGATAATTTTTGACAATATATTAAATGAAACTCACCTAATAGAGATCAAAAACAAGTCTCAAAAAAGTCAAAATTCTCTTAAAAAGATAGAAAATTTAATTTTTACTAACAAAAAAGTTAAATTTGAAAAAAAAATAGGATCGCCATCAAAATTTTTTCACCATATGAAAAAAAGTGATTTTTTCAAAAAAGTAAATTCTATAAAAAAGGAAATTTCTAAAGGAGAAATTTTTCAAGCAGTTCTTTCACAAAGATTTTCATCAATCTATAAAATTGATCCATTTAAATTTTATAGAGCCTTAAGATCCATAAATCCATCTCCCTATCTTGTCTATTTGAATTTAAAGAATTATCAAATTATATGTTCTAGTCCTGAAACAATGATAAATGTTAAAAATAAACAAGTTACTCTAAGACCAATTGCTGGCACTAGAAAAAGAGGATCTACAGAAAAAGAGGATCTAAAATTAAAAAATGATCTTTTAAATGACAAAAAAGAGCTCGCTGAACACCTAATGCTTGTTGATTTGGGCAGAAATGATGTAGGTCAAATATCAAAAGATAATTCGGTTAAAGTCACCGAAAAAAACATAATAGAATACTACTCTCATGTTATGCATATTGTTAGTAATGTAACGGGAGTTTTAAAAAAAGGTTTCTCACCTATCGATGTTTTATACGCTGGTCTTCCCGCTGGAACTGTTTCTGGTGCCCCTAAGATTAGAGCACTAGAGATACTTGAGGAGCAAGAAAACATTAATAGAGAATTTTATTCTGGATCCGTCTTCTATCTTGATATTAATGGCGATATGGATAGTTGTATTAATTTAAGAACAGCATTAATAAAAAATAACAAAATTTATGCCCAAAGTGGAGCGGGAATAGTACATGATAGTAAACCAGAGAATGAATACCTGGAATGTATTAATAAAGCCAATGCCTTATTTAAGGCATATGAAATAGCCCATAAAATTACATGATTACATTAATTGATAATTATGACAGTTTTACCTATAACCTTTATCATTACCTAAGCTCGAGAGAAAAAGTAGTAATAATCAAAAATGATCAAGTTTCTAAAAACTTTAACACAATTATCAAAAGCAAAGGTATTGTTATTTCACCCGGACCAAGCACACCTTTTAATTCAGGTGAATGCCTTTCATTAGTTCATAAGATTTATTCTTTTATGCCAATCTTGGGGGTTTGCCTAGGTCATCAAATACTAGGTGTATATTTTGGAGCAAGAATAAAGACTTTAAAAAATCCAATGCATGGAAAAGTATCTGAGATAATCACTCAGAATAAATTTAAATTATATGAAAATTTGAATTCATCTTTCATGGCGACTAGATATCACTCTTTATATTTAGACAGTAAAAATTTTCCAAATAATTTACTTATTTCTGCTAGATCAAATGATGATAATATTATTATGAGTTTTAGGCATAAAGATTTTCCAATTTATGGTCTACAGTATCACCCAGAGAGCATCGAAACAAAAGTTGGTAACACAATCCTTGATAATTTTTTAAACATATTATGAATTTCAACATCAATACTGACATTAATCCAAAAAATTTAAATCTTGCAATAAATTACTTATTTAACACCGAAAATATTTCTCACCAGGCAATAATTATCAATGAATTAACGAAAAAAATACAATCAAAAGAAGTTTTGATTTCTCTTAGAAAATATATTTATTCAAACTCCAATAAAATAAAAACTTATGCTAATAGTCTAGATACTTGTGGCACTGGTGGTGATGGACTAAAAACACTTAATATTTCAACTACAGTTGCTATCTTGCTTTCATCTGTTGGGGTGCCGATAGCTAAACATGGTAATAGAGCTGCCAGCTCAAATAGCGGTTCAAGTGATGTTATAAATGAACTTGGTATAAATAATCCATCCAACTCAAATGAAATACATAAGCAAATTAAAAAGAAAAATTTTGTTTATTTAAATGCACCTTTATTTTATCCAAATTTAGGAAAAGTTGCTCAAGTAAGAAATCAATTAGGTTTTAAAACAATTTTTAACTTCATGGGCCCTACTCTCAATCCGCTTGGTGCTAAATATCAATTATTAGGAACAGTAGATAAAAATTCTGCGGAAATTATGTGTAAGATATTATCAGAAATTAAACTTAAAAATTTTAAAATATTTTATTCTCATGAAGGTCTTGATGAAATTAGTCTTTTCTCGCCAACAACATTTCTTATCAAAGATAAGTCAAAAATAAAAAAACAAACCATTTCTCAAAATTATTATAAAAAATATTTAAATAAAGTTCCTAAGTTTAGTCAGATAAAAGGGAAAGATCCCGGATATAATGCATCCAGAATATTTGAACTATTTGAAGGTAAGAAAGATACTTTTAGAGATATGGTTTTGATTAATTCATGTCATGCAATGATGCTTTATAAATCAAAATTAAAATTTCAAGATTGTTTTGATGAACTTTCATATGCACTTGATAATGGAAATGCCTCTAGACAACTAAAATTATTACAAAAAAAATAATGAATATTCTTGATCAAATAGTCTTAGAAAAAAAGAATTTTATTAAATATTTAAAACAACACAAAATAAGTAAAGACTACCCCTAAATAT
>VTPN01000004.1 GCA_008638215.1 Pelagibacteraceae bacterium | reverse complement strand
TCACTTGGTAACTTTACCTTGATAATATTTGCACCGAGTAAAGCAGACATATGAGCGGCATACGAGATAATATTCATTGCTGTCTCACCTTTTTTGCTGATATTAGCACCTCTTGCATAAGCCCATAAGACAACAGCTAAACCTTTTGCTTTTGCTTCGTGGCTTAATTCTCGATACTCCTCCATTAAAGAGAAGTTATGATCAGAACCGGGGTAGATGGTAAATCCAATGGCAGCGCACCCTAATTTTAGTGCATCGTCAATGCTCCCTGTCACAGCCTGGTCTAATGAAGTCGCAAGAGTATTGGAGCTATTAATTTTTAAAATAGTAGGGATTTGTCCATAGAAACTATCAGAGCTTGTTTGAAGTAAACCTAAAGGAGCTGCATAAGCAGATAAACCAGCATCAATTGCAAGTTGATGATGATAGTTAGGATCATAGGCAGGGGGATTAACCGCAAAACTTCGATCAGGGCCGTGTTCAAATCCTTGATCCACCGGGAGGATAATCATTCGCCCCGTCCCACCAAGCTTACCCTGACCCAGAATACGCATTAAGTTCGAGCGCACACCTACATTTTCATGTGTGTAATGAGAAATAATTTTTTTAGTGATGGATGTAACTTTCATATTTTTCTCCTATAATTTACAGACCTGTTGCGATGTCTCAAGCATTCTATTAGAAAAACCCCATTCATTATCATACCAGGTCAGAATTCTTCCAAAAGTATCAGAAATAGCAGTTGTTTCGGTTAAATCTAAAATAGAACTTCGAGAGTCATGATTATAATCACTGGAAACTTTGGGATCTGAGTCTACACCCAGTATTCCTTTTAAAGAGCCATTTGCATATTCCTCAAATTTCGCATTTAACGCAGCGACGGATATAGGGTTTTTAGTGTTAAATTTAAAATCTACCAAGGAAACATTAGGAGTTGGAACGCGAATAGCGGTCCCATCAAGTTTTCCTTTTAGGTGCGGCAAGACTAACCCCACAGCTTTTGCAGCCCCAGTACTTGTTGGAATAATATTATGAGCCGCAGCTCTTGCTCTTCTTAAATCCTTATGGAAGGTATCAACAGTACTTTGATCACCCGTATAAGAATGAATTGTAGTCATGTAACCATTTTCAATTCCAAATTCTTTATCGACTACATAAGCTACAGGAGATAGACAGTTTGTTGTGCATGAAGCGTTTGAAATAACCACATGATCGTTATTTAATTCTTGATGGTTAACGCCTTGGACAACAGTAAAATCTGCATTAGTACAAGGGGCCGAAACGATAACCTTTTTTGCCCCACTCTCAATGTGAGCCATCGCTTTTTCTTTTGATGCAAAGACACCCGTGCATTCTAAAATAATATCAACTCCTTTATCTCCCCATTTGAGATCAATCGGATTGCGTTCAGAGGTAACAGTAATTTCGTTTTCGCCCACAGAAAACTTATCATCACCTATTTTGCTGATTTCTTGTTTGAGGGCTCCGTGAACACTATCGTATTTTAAAAGATGAATGTTAGAATCAATGTCAGCTAAATCATTGATATAGGCAATTTCATATGTTTCGTTAAATTCTTTTGCTCGCTCTAGGTAGGCACGAAAAACAAGTCGACCAATACGCCCAAAACCATTGATTGCGATTTTCTTCTTTGTCATATTTTATTTAATCCTCTTTTTAATTGTTGATGATATTTTTTTTGGAGTTAGTCCAAATTTATTGTAAACGTCCTTGGCTGGCGCACTAGCACCGAAGTCATCAATTCCAAAGATATTTTCTATTGTCGTAAATTTATTCCAGTACATTGTTGAACCAGCTTCAATGACAAAGACTTGATTCAATTTAGACTGTAATAATTTTTTTTGAAACGATGCTGGTTGTTGATCAAAAAGGGATGTGCTTGGCATGGAAACAACCTTGACTGCAATATTATCATTTTGAAGGAGGTCGGCAGTTTCTATAGCAAGGGAAACTTCAGAGCCAGTAGCTAGAAGGGTAATATCATTATTTTTGGATGTTTGATAAATCACATAAGCACCTTTAAAACTTTTTAGATTGATTTTTTTGTTTGATATTTGGGGTAAATTTTGACGAGAAAGGCAAATAAATGAAGGGGCATTTGAAATTTTCAACGCTTCTTTCCAGCAGGCAATAGTCTCCATCATATCACAGGGACGAAAGACATAACTGTTAGGAATGAGACGAAGCATATTTAGTTGTTCAATAGGCTGGTGCGTAGGCCCATCTTCTCCCAAACCAATTGAATCATGCGTGAAAACCTGAATTGGATCAATTTGCATCAGCGCAGCTAATCGCAGACTGGGTTTCATATAATCTGCAAAACTCAAAAAAGTTCCAGAATAAGTTTTAAATAATTTTGTTGCGGCAATGCCATTCATGATTGCAGCCATCCCATGTTCACGCACTCCGTAATGGATATACTGACCTAGAAAATTATTTTGATTCAAAATTGCCATATTCTTACCTTTGGTATTATTGGAGCCAGTTAAATCAGCTGATCCCCCTAAGATGGGCATAGAGGCATGAATATAATTCAAAACACTTTCGGATGATTTTCTTGTAGCTTGCGGCGAGTTAAAAGATTTAAAATCAGAAGCGATCGAGTCAAAAAATTTATCAAATTGATTTTTAAAGTTATCTATAGAGCTCTGATTATTCTTGAGCAATTTTTTGGATTGATTGTATAGTTTTTGATTCCTATCTGCTGACTTTCTCCATAAAGATAAAAGATTGGATGGAATGGAAAAGGGTTTTGCGCTCCATTGTAGTTTTTGTTTTGTAAGTAGTATTTCATCTTGGCCTAAAGGAGATCCATGAGATGAAGCTTTTGCTGATTTATTCGGAGATCCAAAACCAATAATAGTTTTGAAATTCAAGAGCGTAGGTTTTTTTGCATTCTGTGATTTTTTAAAAAGTTGTTGGATATTCTGATGGTCATGCCCTTTACCATTATAGACGTCCCAATGTACAGATTGAAAACGAAGATTGGTATCATCGCTAAAAGATAAGTCAGTAGAACCATCAATGCTTATTTTATTATTATCATAAACTAAAATGAGATTATCTAGCTGTAGGTGCCCTGCAAGACTGATAGCCTCTTGACTTATTCCCTCCATTAAACATCCATCACCACAAAAAACATAAACTTTTGGTGTTCTTTGAAATTTATTTTCTTGGCAATATTTTTTGAGGGCAAGAGCCATTCCCACTCCATTGGAAATACCCTGGCCCAGAGGTCCCGTGGTTATTTCAATCCCCGCATCAGGTTCATACTCGGGGTGCCCTGCTGTAATGGCACCTAATTGTCTAAAGTTTTTTATCTGATCGAGAGTTATTTTTTTGTATCCTGTTAAATAAAGCAAGGAGTATAGAAGCATTGAACCATGACCATTCGAAAGAACGAATCGATCTCGAAGATTCCAAGTTGGATCTTTGGGATTATGAATTAAAAAGTCATGGAAGAGCACAGTGGCTATGTCTGCCATTCCCATCGGCATTCCTGGATGACCTGATTTTGCTTTTTCAACGGCTTCTATGGATAAAAATCGAATGCAGTTGGCAAGGTCTGTGTAATTTTTCAATGGAATAACTCTGTGTAATACTTAATAATTAAAGTATGAACGAATTTCAACAACAAATACTTCAAAAAATTGAACAAATTGCCCTAAAATTGGAAAACTACAAAACTAGCAATCAAGAACTCACAAAACTGAGGGAGGAACTTGAGGCAAAAGTTAATTACCTGGAAAGAAGAGAGCGGGAATTAAAAGAGCAATTGGAACATCAGCAAAGGGAGCTCACAGAAAAATCTGAACTAATTGATAAAGCCACAGCAAAAATAGAAGACCTTCTAGGATCTATTGATATCGATGCCTAATCTGACCTTAAGTATAGGAGGCAGACCTTTAAAGATTCAGTGTTCTGATCATAATGTAGAGCGAGTAAAAGAAATTGGTCAGACGATTAGCAAACTGATTGATAATGAAAAAAAAGAAAATGTCCCTTTTTTAACATCGGCCCTAATCGCGTACTTAAAATCCATGGAGGAAATTTTAAGAAAAGAGAAAATCTTACAAGACTCGCTTAACCAAAAACTTTTTTACGAAAGCCGCATTCAAGAACTTCAAAAAGAAAATCAAAATCTAAAATTAGATATCGAGCAAATTTTTCAAAAATTAGATCATCAATTATCAATTGAATAAAAAAGATATTCGAAAACATCATCTCAATATTCGCCAAGAGATGTCACCAGCTATTCTTCGGGAACATTCAATATTAATTAATAATGGTATTTTAAAATTAGTTTCTAATTTTGTATCGGCCCAGAGCATTGGATTGTTTTATCCATACAAAAATGAAGTTGATGTCCTTTTGATGGTATCAGAATTAGAAAAAAGAGGATTAACCTGCCTGCTCCCTAAAGTGATCGATAACCATCATCCCTTAAAATATTTTTTTTATTCTCCCGGCTCCTCAAAACTGGAAAAAGGATTTGGGGGTATTATGGAGCCCACCAGTATCAACGAAAGAGATCCAGATATTATCATTGCTTCCTGCTCTGCTTTTAATGAGAAAGGCTATCGTGTCGGATATGGAGGAGGTTTTTTCGATCGCACTCTAAATCACTTAAAACAAAAAAAGAAAATTATTTCTATTCTTGCGGCTTTTGAAAACCAGAAAACACCCTATCAATTTCAAGATAGCTTTGATGAAAAAGTTGATTATATCTGTACAGAGAATATTACTTATCAAGTATGAATTTTTTAATCATTGGAGATGTAGTTGGTCGTTCAGGCAGAAATGCTCTTCAAAATAATTTAAAGAAAATCCAAAAGAAATTCTCCATTGATTTCACAATCATCAATGGAGAAAATTCTGCTGGAGGTTATGGCATCACAGGAAAAATTTATGAAGATATCATTAGTTGGGGCGCTAATGCTGTTACTTTAGGTAATCATGCTTGGAAAAAAGAAGAAATTATCACTTACATGCAAGATAACCCTGATCATAATATAATAAGACCTCTGAATTTTACAGAAGACTCTCCTGGTCAAGGCTATAAAATTTTTACTCATTCTAATGGAGAGAGAATACTGGTCTCCCAAGTGCATGGAAAATCTTTTATCGATTTACCTTTAAGCAATCCCTTTGAGGCGATTGATACAAAACTTTTGTCTATTATTAATGATCATCAAATCGACTACTCTTTTTTAGAAGTCCATGCAGAGGTGACTTCAGAAAAAAATGGTATTGCTCAAAACTATGATGGAAAATTCACAGCTATTTATGGCACTCATGTTCATATTCCCACTATGGATGCAAGGGTTCTAGATAAAGGTACTTGCTTTCAAACAGATATAGGAATGACTGGTGATTATAATTCTGTTATTGGAATGAAAAAAGAGAATGCTATCAAAAGAATGAGATCAGAATCAAATATCCCTCGATTAGAGCCCGCCGAAGGGGAAGCGACAATTTCTGGAGCAATTATATGCTCGAATAAGGGACAAAAAAGTACGATACGATCGATTCAAATAGGTGGTGTTTTAGATCGTAATTTACTATCTTAGGTTATGGCAGGTCACTCCAAGTTTAAAAATATTCAATATCGCAAAGGAGCTCAAGATAAGAAAAGAGCAAAACAATTTGCCAAAATTGGAAAAGAAATTCAAATTGCCGTAAAAATAGGGGGAACCGACCCTGAGTCAAACCCGCGACTTCGATTAGCAATAAATAATGCTCGTAGTGTGAATATGCCAAAAGATAATGTTGATCGAGCAATAAATAAAAACAATACTGATACCACTGACTACACCGAAGTCCGCTATGAAGGTTATGGCCCTTTTGGTACAGCTTTTATAGTTGAGGCTTTAACGGATAATAAAAATAGAACCGCTTCTGAAATTCGATCTATTTTTTCAAAAAATGGAGGAAATTTAGGAGAAACAGGAAGTGTTAGTTTTAATTTTGACAAAGTAGGTGAAATTCAAATCCAAGGAAATTTAGATGATCCCACTTTAGAGCAACTACTTGACCACGGTTTAGACGATTATAACATTGATGATGGAGTTACTTATATATATTGCAAATTTGAAGACTTAGCTTCATTGGAAAAGGTAATGAGAGAGAGAAATATGGAAATTGAGAGTGCATCAATTATTTGGAAACCTAACATGACGGTCAATATTGATAAAGTAGATGAATTAAATCGCTTAATTAAATTAAATGAAGATTTAGAAGATAATGATGACGTTCAAAATTGTTTCTCCAACTTAGATTTTGATAGCTCCTTATTGGATAGTTCAAGTGCCTGATAAAGCTTGGAAGAACAGGGAACGATTAGTAGCCAGGTTTTTTGGTGGCGTCCGTAATGCTTTGAGCGGTATCAACTCTAAAGTTACTCATTCAGATGTTATTCACGAGAATCTATTCATTGAATGTAAATTAAGAGCAAAGCACACGGCTGTCAAACTTTGGGATGAAACGAAAGTTTTAGCTGATAAAGAAAAAAAAACTCCAGTGATTGCATTGTGTGAAAAAAATAGACCTGGTTTTTGGATAATGGTACATTCAGATGACTTTAGTGAGGTTTCTAAAGAACTGAAAAATAAAATAAATTCTATCGAAATTGAAAATAATGAGGATTAAATAATGGAAGAAGTTGTAAATTTAGCGGCATTAGAAGGATCAGTTGATTTTTCTATGTTTGGAATGTTCTTGAAATCTGATTGGGTTGTAAAAATTGTTATTTTCCTTCTTGTAATTTTTTCTATTCAATCATGGAAAACTATTATCCAAAAAATCTTACTTATCAACAAGCAGACCAAAATTTCAAAACAGTTTGAAAATCATTTTTGGTCAGGAATTTCTTTGGATGAATTATATCAGCAAATTGAAGACTTCGATCAAGAGAGTTATTCTAATATTTTTAGAAACATCATGGGAGAGTATGAAAAGTCTCGTTTACAAAAAAATAAAATAGACTCTTCTTTTATACAAAGATTATATACATCCTTAGATCTTTCGATTGCTGTGGAAGACACTAGACTCAATAAGGGTCTTTCTTTTCTAGCTTCCTCTGGCTCGGTGGCTCCATTTGTCGGACTCTTTGGAACGGTATGGGGAATCATGAATAGCTTTCAAGCGATTGCGATTGCTCAAAATACTAACTTAGCTGTGGTAGCACCTGGGATAGCAGAGGCGCTTTTTGTAACAGCTCTTGGTTTGTTTGTGGCCATCCCTTCCACTGCATTCTACAATATGATCAATTCAAAAATTGATACATATCTATCTGAGGCAGAAAGCTTTGGAAAGGACCTTATAAATATTATTTCTCGTCAAGTTAACTAAATGAGAAAAAAAAATCTTCCAGTCTCTAATATTAACGTCACTCCGATGGTAGATGTGATGTTAGTCCTGCTCATTGTTTTTATGGTTACTGCCCCACTGCTGACCGTAGGGGTACCTGTCAACCTTCCCAAAGTTGAATCTAACTCTCTTGATGCTCAAAAAGAACCCCTAGAGATTTCTATTAATGAAAATAATCAAATTTATTTAGGTGAAGATCAAATTGCTTTTGATGAATTAATTTCTAAAGTCAAGATTATTGCCGGTTCTAATAATGATATTCGTATCTTTCTCAGAGCGGACACTTCAATTAATTATGGTGAGGTAATGAAAGTTTTAGGAGCATTGAATACATCCGGTTTTCTTAAGATAGCTCTTGTTACAAAAAAACCTAGTTAAGTGAGTACAATCTCTCTTTATAATCCTTTTCGGAGATTAATTATATTTTTTGAAGACCTTTCATACAGAAAAGGTGATTTATTTTTTCAGTTTTTATCTTTTTTAATTCATCTATTGATCTTAATTCCAATGATTAATTTTACTTTTCAAAAAGAAGTCAGTGATATTCCAATGATCCTTCCTATTGAAATGTTTATTGTTGAAGAAGAAACGGCCGCCCCAGAATTTCAAGAGGAAATCAACGAAATCATTCCAACGTTTCAAGAAGAGACAATTGAAGAAACATTACCGGAGGTATCTGAGCCCGAACCACCAGTAAAAGAGATAGCCCCTGAAATAATGGAGCCAGAGATAAACGAGGTAGAGGAAATCTTAGTAGATAATTCTTCTAATCAAGCCAATGAATTCGTTATTGATGAAGTTCTTGAGGAAAAGATTATTGAAAAAGAAGAAAATGCTCCAACCCCTATTCAGAATGATTTTGAAATACAGTTAAAGGAAAAACCCGAACCAAGAGATATAGAACAACCTTATGATAATTTAGAAATTGTGATGAAGAAAAAACCAAATAAAAAAACATTCAACGTAAGCACAGTTTTAAAAGATTTAGAAAATGCAGATCAAGAATTTAAAAAAGTACAAGAAACATCAGAAGTAAAGCAAGAAGAGGTATTTACTGAAAAAGTAGCAGCTACCATGACCATTTCTGAAATTGATCTTCTTAGACAGCAATTACACTCGTGTCTAAATTTAAATGTAGGCGTCGCAAACCTTAAAGAAATTAAGCCAGTCATATTTATTGAGGTAAACCCAGACAGAACTGTAAAAAGTGCCTTGGTAGTTAATAAAGAAAAATTAAATGACCCCTCATTTAGAACTGCTGCAGAGGCCGCTATGCGTGCGGTTAACAATCCGGATTGTAGTCCACTACTTTTGCCAGAGGATAAATATGATCAATGGAAAGAAATTAATTTTACCTTTGATTTCAGCTGGATGTTTGATTAATAAAAAATTAATATAATAATATTAAAATCATGAAATTTAGTAAAAACATATAATGATTAAATATTTATTAGCTTTTTTCTTTATTACTTATAACTCTTATGCCGCTTTAGAAGTAACCATTGCTCAGGGGAAGGTTGAACCAACTCCAATTGCGATAACCCAAGTATTTGGTGAGGATGCGGATACCTCCAGATACGGCAATACTCTAAGGGAAATTATATCTAATAATCTTACTAACTCAGGACTCTTTTATACTGTCAATGAGGACTTATATATTCAATCCGATAATCTTGTAGAAAAAGTCCCAAGGTTTGAAGATTGGAAGTTAATTAAAGCACAATTTTTGTTAAGCGCAGATGTAATGAAGACTGACAAAGGTATTCGCTTACGAATGAGATTGTATGATGTGTTTAATGCCAAAGAAATTGAAAAACTTCAACTTACTATCCCCGATGAGAGTCTAATTAGAAGAGTGGGCCACACTGTCAGCGATATAGTTTATGAGAGAATTACAGGGGAAACAGGCTATTTTGATACCAGGATAGTTTATGTATCTGAAGTGGGACCTCTAGATCAACGAATTAAAAGATTAGCTATAATGGATCAAGATGGTCATCTAGATAGCCATCAATTTTTAACCGATGGAAGAAATCTTGTCCTCACCCCAAGATTTGCTCCAAACAATCAAATTATTACTTACATGGAATACAAAGATAATTTACCTCGAGTTTATATATATAATCTAAAAACAGGAGAAAGAGAGATAGTTGGAGATTTTCCAGGTATGACTTTCGCACCAAGATTTTCACCTGATAGTAAAAGTGTGGTTATGTCTTTTTCTGACTCAAAGAGTGCAAATTCCGAAATTTATTTAATGGATCTGAATACTAGGGATATCAAAAGACTTACTAGTGACTCTGGTATTGATACTTCTCCTTCTTTTTCCCCTGATGGTGAAAAAATAGTCTTTAATTCTGATAGGGGGGGGAGTCCTCAGCTTTATATTATGGATAAAGAGGGTAATAACACAAAACGAATTTCAAAAGGCAAAGGGGTTTACGGCAATCCCGTCTGGTCACCAAGGGGAGATTTAATAGCTTTTACAAAGTTAACCCAAGGTAATTTTCATATAGGAGTTATGGATCCTGATGGAAACAACGAAAGAGTTATTGTCAGAGATTTTTCCCTTGAATCTCCTGCTTGGTCACCAAACGGAAGATATTTAATATTTCATCGTCAAAATAAATCTAATTTAGATGGAACCGGTGGCGAGACAACTATTCATTTCATCGATATTACGGGTTATAACGAGAGAATCATCCCAACCCCAAGAGATGGAAGTGACCCCGCATGGTCACCCCTTTTATAAATCTATCTTTCAAAGGTAGAAATTATTTATCTTACTCATTATTTCTCAACAATTATTATCTTGATTTCCTATAAATTCAGTGTTTATGTATCATGACTATAGTTAATAAATACTTACGCGGAGATAATAATGTTTAAAAAATTACTACTTTTAGTCGCCACTGGCTTTTTTTTAGCCTCTTGTGCGGCTACTACAAACCAAGGCGGAGATGCTTCTATCAACTCTGGCACCCAAGAAGATTTAATTGTCAATGTTGGTGATAGAGTATTTTTTGAGTTTGATAGCTCTGAGCTTACAGTAGATGCTCAATCAACTCTAGATGCTCAAGCCGCTTGGTTAATGCAATATTCTGATACTAATATTACCATTGAAGGTCATGCTGATGAAAGAGGAACTAGAGAATACAACTTAGCTCTAGGTGATAAGAGAGCTTTTGCTGTTTATTCTTATTTAGCTCAAGCTGGCGTTGATACTAATAGAATGGAATATATTAGTTGGGGAAAAGAAAGACCTGAAGTTGTAGGCTCTGATGAAACTGCTTACAGCCAAAATAGACGTAGTGTTACCATAGTAACAAATTAATTTTAATTCTTTGAAGGTGCTCAATAATTTGAGCACCTTAATCAAAAATGTATATTGTAAAATCATTACTAATTACAATTTTCATTTTTATTAGTTCAAATTCCTTTTCTCAAAATCATAATAAAATTGAAACAGATCTTGAAAGAGTAAAAAAAGATATTATTGATTTGCAAAAATTTGTTTATCAAAATAAATCCGACACTGTTAGCAGCTCAAATAATCAAGATTTGAGTAAAATCAATAGCCAAATAGAACTTTTATTGGAAAAGTTTATTTCTATTGAAAAGCAAATGATAGATATGAAAGATGATATAACAAATTTATATCAACTTTATACTTCTCCGCAATTTGATCAAAATAAAAAAATAACTAGCTCTAATAATTTAAATATCGAAGAAAGCTCCTCTAATCTTGTTGTAGAAAAATCAAACGAAGAACCATCGACTCAAGATTTATCAATCACTCAGTCCAATGTTAACAAAGCGGACGAAGCCAATTCAGTCGAAGATCTTCCAAAACAGACTTTAGGGAAGCTTTCAATTTCTAGTTTAGATGATCAGAAAATTATCAATTCAGAACCCTCAGAGGAGGATTTAGCTACTTTATCTGAATTAGACTCCCTAATTGAGGAGAGAGAGATTAATCTCAGCAAACCCATAATAGATTTAGAAGAACAGTTGCAATTAGCAAAGCAAAGTTTAGCTAGCCTTGATAACCAGAAAGCAATTGAGAACTTAATGCTTATAATTGAATCAGGCTCTGAAGATCAAGACAAGCTAGCAGAAGCATACTACCTATTGGGGCGAACTAATTACATTGAGAACAATATTATTGAGTCAGTGAAATTTTTTGGAATCCGCCATCGAGACTTTGAAAATATTGAAAGATTTAAAGCTGAAAATTATTTTTGGCTTGGAAAATCATTGTTTGGTATTGGCGATCAAGAAAATGGTTGTTTAATTATGGAAGATATCATTTTTTCTGATGATTATTTAAATAACCCAAATATTATTGATGACGCAAAAACTCTTCAAGATGAGGAAGAATGCGGACTAATTATCAATTAATAAATTGCATTTAAATAAAAAATTTTTTTTTAATTATCTTCAAAAAAATTTTTCACCTAATCAAAAAGTATTAATTTCCCTATCTTGTGGTTTAGATAGTACTGTCTTATATTATTTAATTTTACAAGCTGATTTTTTTAAATCTAAAAATCTTTTTTATGTTTTTTTTGATCATCAAAAAAGAGCTGAGGGAAAATATGAAATTCTTCAATTTATACAGCATTATAAAATTCCAAAAAAAAATCTAATCATAAATAAAATAAATTTAGGTCAAAATAAAAATTCTTTTCAGAAAAATGCTCGTCAAGCAAGACATCTTTATTTTCTAAAATTATCAAAAACTCTAAAAACAAAAGAAATTTTTCTTGGTCACCATTTTGATGATTTAAAAGAAAGTTACTTTCTCAGAAAAATTCAATCCTCAAATATTTTTGGACTTTCAAATATTTTCAATGAACAAATAGACTCTTTAAACATCCACAGACCTTTAGTTTATTTTACAAAAGACAAAATTCGATCTTATGCAAAAAAAAATAAATTATTATGGTTTGAAGACCGATCTAATTTTGAATTAGACTATACCAGAAACAAAGTTCGTCATTATTTCTCTTTAAATTCCAATGCTGCTAAAGTTATAGAAAGAGAAATTGTTTCTTTGAATGATATTGAAATTGTAAAAAAATTTTATACCAATTTCTTTTTTAAGATAAGCAACCAAAAATTTGAAATTAAGGTTAATCAATTAATGAATCTAAATAAAACTCTTCAGATTTTGGTTGTTCAATCTTTTTACTATAATTCTAGATTATTTTTAAAAAAACAGCCTCGTTTTGAAAATATCTTAAATTTTATTAAGATTATTTCCTCTTTTAAGAAAGATATTTTTATAAAAAGGTCTGTTTTTGGAGGAAAAATTGCTTCTTTTGATAAAAAAATATGTTTAAATCTCACATAAGGGTTTAAACGTAAGCAAAGATAACTATATATATTTTAATACAAAACTAATGAAAAATTTCTCAAAAAACATATTTGTCTGGATAATTATCAGTTTGATATTATTAGGGTTATTTAATGTTTTTAAAAATTCACAAACTGATTATTCATCAGTTACATATACTTATTCCACCTTATTAGATAAAGCTGAAAATGGAGAAATTAAATCTGTAGAAATCCAAGGAAATAATATTTATGGGCAAACTATGGATGGTATAAACTTTTCTACATATGCGCCGAGGGACCCCAATTTAATTCAAACTTTAAATGCAAATAAAGTTGCCATAAATGCTAAGCCCGAACAATCAGGGATGCATCCTTTACTAAGTATTTTTGTTTCTTGGTTCCCAATGCTCTTATTGATTGGAGTATGGATTTTCTTTATGCGCCAAATGCAATCTGGCAAAGGTGGTGGTGCTCTGGGTTTTGGCCGATCTAAAGCAAAGTTATTAAATGAGAATAAGCAAAGAGTAACTTTTGGTGATGTTGCTGGAATTGATGAAGCAAAGCAAGAGTTAGAAGAAGTAGTTTCGTTTTTGAAAGACCCTCATAAATTTCAAAGATTAGGAGCAAAAATTCCTAAGGGCGCTCTTCTTGTGGGACCCCCAGGAACAGGTAAAACATTACTTGCTAGGGCGATTGCCGGTGAAGCTGGCGTACCATTTTTCTCTATCTCGGGTTCAGACTTTGTTGAAATGTTTGTAGGTGTGGGCGCAAGCAGAGTGAGAGATATGTTTGAGCAAGGTAAAAAAAATGCACCTTGTATAATTTTTATTGATGAAATTGATGCGGTCGGTAGACACCGTGGCGCTGGATTAGGCGGAGGTAACGATGAGAGGGAACAAACTTTAAATCAACTTCTCGTTGAAATGGATGGTTTTGAGGCTAATGAAGGTGTCATTATTGTAGCCGCAACGAATAGGCCTGATGTATTAGACCCAGCACTTTTAAGGCCAGGAAGATTTGATAGACAAGTAGTTGTTCCTGCCCCAGATATTATTGGTCGCGATAAAATTTTAAAAGTTCATACCAAAAAAATAAAGATGGATAAATCTGTTAAAACTATCGCTATTGCAAGATCTACCCCTGGGTTTTCTGGAGCTGATTTAGCAAATATTGTTAATGAAGCTGCACTGATAGCAGCAAGAAAAAATAAAAAAATAGTAACTATGGATGATTTTGAAGATGCAAAAGATAAAGTTATGCTTGGCACTCAAAATAGATCTAAGATTATCTCTGACTCTGAAAAAGAAGTAATAGCTTATCATGAAGCTGGACATGCTCTAGCAAATCTAAATTGTAAAAATGCTGATCCTATTTATAAATCTTCTATTATCCCTACAGGACGCGCTTTGGGTTTTGTTATGAGCGTTCCCGAGCAAGATAAAGTTATTCATCGAAAAGATGAATACTTGGATAAGTTAGTCGTAACAGTCGCCGCACGTATCTCCGAAGAACTTATTTTTGGTCCTGAAAAAATTGGCTCAGGCGCAGCAGGTGACATACAACAAGTTACTAATTTAGCAAGAGCTATGGTTACCCAAATGGGTTATAGCGAGAAATTAGGAAGAGTTCGCTATACTGGCAATCAAGAAGAAGTATTTTTAGGACACTCAGTAACCCAGTCAAAGAATATTTCTGAGGAAACTGCCCGTATTATTGACCAAGAGGTAATTCGATTGGTTCAAGAAGCCGAAACAAGAGCAAGAAAAATTCTCACTGAGAACATGAAAGATCTCCATATTATTGCCAAGGGACTCTTGGAATACGAAACCTTAACCGGAGAAGAAATTAAAAATTTGTTAAAAGGTATTAAGCCTAAAAGAGAAGATCTTTCTGACGATATAGATAAGCCTTCCGATGATATGCAAAAAAGTCCTTCAAATAAAGGACCTTTACCCTCTTTTACAAAAGATCAAAACTTTCCACTTCCCAACTAAAGCTATATCTAATAAGAAGTTATCTCTATGAGACTTTTTGGAACTGATGGTATTCGTGGTGAAGTGGGTAAATATCCTCTAACTGCTGAGAATATTTTAAAATTAGCTAAAGCCGCATCAATTGTTCTCAAGAAAAAAAACTCAATCTCAAGAGTTGTTATTAATAAAGATACGCGATTGTCTGGCTACATATTTGAACCAGCGCTTACTTCTGGATTTATTTCCATGGGTGTAAATGTAGTCTTGGTAGGCCCACTGCCAACACCGGCTCTAACCATTCTAAGCAAATCTTTAAGGGCAGATTTTTCTGTGATGATTACAGCATCTCACAATCCGTATCAAGATAATGGGTTAAAATTTTTCTCAGGTAGTGGTTACAAAATAACAGCTGAAGAGGAAAGAAAAATAGAAGATTTCTTTTTTAATTATGATTTTGATAATTTTAAAATCAAACCATCGAACTACGGTAAGGCTGTAAGACTCAAAGATGCTATCGGAAGATACTCAGAAGCACTTAAACAAAATATATTAAAAAATTTAGATTATACAAAATTAAAAGTTGTTTTAGATTGCGCTAATGGAGCGGCTTATAAAGTAGCACCTGAGGTGTTATTTGAAATAGGAGTAGAGTTAGATACTTTAGGTGATAAGCCTAATGGTACTAATATTAATCAAAAATGTGGTTCCTTATTCCCCCAAAGGGCGTCAAAACTAGTTAAAAAAAGAAAATCAGATATAGGGATATGTTTAGATGGAGATGGCGATAGGCTTATTATTATCGATGAAAAAGGTGAACCTATTTTAGGAGAGGAGTTATTATTTATTTTAGCTAAATTTTATCTAAAAAATAAAACCCTAAAAAAAGGATCGACTATTGTTACTAATGAAATAGCTAATTTTGGCCTTGATATATCTTTGAAAAATATTGGATTAAAACTCAAAAGAGTCAAAGTAGGGGATAAAAATATTCTAAATGAAATTCAATCCAACGGTCATTATTTTGGTGGGGAGCCTTCAGGCCATTTTATTTTTAAAGAAGACGCTTTGATTGGAGACGGAATGTCGACAGCCTTACGTGTTCTAACAATTATTTTAAAAGAAAACAAAAAGCTATCTGAATTAAAAAAAGGCCTCAATTTATTAAAGGTAGTTGAAATTAATCAAAAAATTGATCGTGAAAAATTTTTCCAAAATGAAGCTAAAATCTATAGAGACTTAAACTTTCTTTTAAAATCCAAAAATTTATTTTTTGTAATTCGCCCCTCTGGCACTGAACCCTTATTGAGAGTAAACTTGCAATATCAGCCAAGAAATATAAAAGTAACAGCTCTAAGAAAATTAGAAAAAAATATTATTGAAATTATTGCAAATGCTTGTTAATTCGTTTGATACTAAATATTCCCAAACTGCCGGTAAATATGAATATTTAGACAATAACTTCACAAATTTACTTGCTAAGGATCAAAGATTTTCTCGTATTTTTACATCAATAGTCGAAAACCAAAAATTAGATTTTTCCTCAGATATAGTTCTTCGCTCAGATATAACTGGCCAGGTGATTAATACAATTTTAACACATGACTTTAAGTCTGAACATTTCTTATATTATATGGGGGATGTTTTTAAACCCGACTTGGTCAATAAGAGTATTAAACAATACCGACAACATGGATTAGAAATTATTAATCGACCAAAGATGGAGTCATTTGTAGAAGTAATAAAAATTCTTGATAGACTTCTAAAAAAGATACTCAAGAATAATTTTATTTATATTTTTACAGATCCTAAAATTAATAATAAATCTAACTTTGTTTTTAATTCAAAAAGCCCTACTAATAAAATAAATACATATGTAAATTCATTTAATAAAGCAATAAAAGCTCCTTATAAAATTAATTTAGAAAAAAACTTTTTCTCAAAAGACTATCATCGAGATATTTTTTTCTATGTGTACTCAGATAAAACAAAAAAAATTTTAGCCCAGGGGGGCGGGTACCAATATAAGAAAAGTAATAAAAAAATTGATGGTTTTGGCTTTTCTTGTAATGTCGATAACTTAGTGGAGATCATCTAATGAACAAAGCTGTGATTGGATTACAATGGGGTGATGAAGGCAAAGGAAAAATTGTAGACTATTTATCTGAAAAATTTGATTTAGTTGCTCGTTATCAAGGAGGTAATAATGCTGGCCATACAGTTATAGTTGAAGATGTTACTTACAAACTTAATTTAATTCCATCAGGTGTGATTAGAGGAAAAGTTTGTTTTCTTGGCCAGGGCATAGTGCTTGATCCTGATCATTTTTTAAAAGAATATCAGCAAATTTGTGAAAAAATATCCAATCCAAATATTTATCTATCTTCAAACATTCCTTTGATACTTCCCTACCATAAACAATTAGATAAAATTAATGAGTCAATTCTTACCGGAGAAGATAAGATCGGTACAACCGCTAAAGGTATAGGACCTGCTTACCAAGATAAAGTTGGAAGAAAAAGTATTAAATTATATGACCTTAAAAGCTTAGATAAAATTAAAGAGAAACTTGAAAGCATTAAAAAATTTTATGACCCAGTCTTGAATGCATATCAGGAAGAGGCAATAAATATTGATCAATACCTGACAATTCTTGATAGTTTTTATAAGGAAGTAGGTTCTTTAATTGTTGATAATAGTTTTATTAAGAAAAATTTTAATCAACAAAAAATTTTGTTTGAAGGCGCTCAAGGCGCTTTGTTAGATTTGGATCATGGCTCTTACCCATTCGTAACATCCTCAAATACCATTTCATCAAATATTATGATCGGCTCAGGTTTACAAGTTGATTATCAGACAGTAGGTATTTTCAAGGCTTATGCAACTAGAGTAGGTAATGGTCCATTTCCTTCAGAACTTTTCGATCAAATTGGCGACTATATCGCTGAAACGGGGGTAGAGTATGGAACAGTGACCAAAAGAAAAAGACGATGTGGTTGGTTGGATTTAGTTTCTTTAAAATATAGTTGTCAAATTAATCAAGTAAATGAGCTTTGCATTACAAAAATAGATGTATTGAATAACTTAGAAGAAATCAAAATTTGTAAAAGCTACCAAGGCCAATCATTTGAAGAAATAAATTTTAATGATAGCGACTCTTTAAAATCATTTTCTTTAAATGAAGATGATTTTAAAATCTTTCAATCTTGGGGTGATATCACTAAGGTTAAGGATTTTGACTCTATGCCTCAGTCCCTAAAAAATTATATTCAATATATAGAAGAATATTTAGAAATACCTATTAAAATTATTTCT
The DNA here is from genome assembly GCA_008638215.1 of Pelagibacteraceae bacterium. Classification (GTDB taxonomy): domain Bacteria; phylum Pseudomonadota; class Alphaproteobacteria; order HIMB59; family HIMB59; genus HIMB59. Next base: position 47,161 of record VTPN01000004.1, on the reverse strand, counting down.
CTTGGCCCAGAGAGAAACCAAACAATAATTCGATAAAAATAATTAGTTTTTTGGAAGTAATTTAGTTTCGGAAATTAATTTAATTTCTTCTTGTAATTTTTTAATTGCTTTATTTTCAATCTGGCGAACTCTTTCCCGACTTATTGAATATTTTTGACTAAGATCCTCAAGGGTTTTGGGTTCCTCATCTAATCTTCTTGCAGTTAAGATTTCTAGTTCTCGAGGTTCCAATTTTTTAACAGCTTGACTATATAGCGCTTTACGCTTATCAAGTTCATCTCTTTCTTCAACTCGATTAACTAGATCTATATTTTCATCTTCAACCTGGTCAATCCACTCAGAGTCATTTTCATCATTCAAAGGAGTATTTAATGAAAAGTCTTGATTAAAAACTCTACCTTCCATTTGTTTTACTTCATCCTCTGTTACGCCTAAGTCCTGGGATATTGATTTAATTTGATCGTTTGTAAGATACCCTTCTTCATACTTTTTTAATTGGTTTCTTAATCTACGAAGATTAAAAAATAGCTTCTTTTGAGCCGCAGTTGTGCCAATCTTAACTAAAGACCAACTGTGAAGGACGTATTCTTGTATCGAAGCTCTTATCCACCAAATCGCATAGGTCGCTAGTCTAAAACCTTTATCTGGATCAAATTTTCTAATAGCTTGAATGAGCCCCAGATTACCCTCAGAAATCAAATCAAAAAGAGGTAGCCCATACCCTCGATAACCCATAGCAATTTTTGCTACTAATCTTAAATGGCTAGTTACTAATTTTTGAGCAGATTTGGTATTACCATTTTTTAACCAATCTATGGCGAGTTTTTTTTCTTCCTCATCAGAAAGCATTGGAAACTGATTGATCTTTTTTAAATAAGGATAGATGTCATTTTCAGAGGTAATAACAGGAAGTAAATTTTTATTTTCTATATTCATTGTAAGTTATGTTCTAAATCTTTCATGTCATCAGGTAGATCACAAGTTATTTTAATCTCTTTTTGACTTTTTGGATGAATAAAAGCCAGTTTGTGAGAGTGAAGCGCTTGCCTTGGAAAGTTTGTTACTATTTCACTTACTTTATTAGGTAAATTAGATAATCTAAATTTTTGCTCTTTATTTAATTGATATTGTTTATCTCCAATTATTGGTAACCCCAAACTAAGCAAGTGAACTCTTATTTGATGCGTTCGACCAGTAATTATTTGACAATTTAATTTGCTAATGGAGCCATAATATATCTTTAAATTTTCTACATTGGTTAATGCATTTTTGCCCCCAATGTCTGTAGTATCAAATTTTGTTCTTTGAAATTTTTGTCTGGATATATTCTTGTCGATCTGAATAAAATTTTGATCGAGTACTCCATAGCTAAATGCTAAATAATTTTTTTCTAACTCCCTATTTTTAAATTTATTTTGAAAGAGAATTTTAATCTCTTTGTTCTTTGCGATAATAATAATTCCACTGGTATCAATATCAAGTCTATGTACTATTCCTTCTTTTAAAACTTCATCATCTTCAATTTTAAAGTTTGTTTTTAAACTCTCTGCCAGGGAGGGAGAGTTATCTGATAGAGACTTTTTATGAGTTAGCAAGCCTGAGGGTTTATTTAATATTGCTATATCATTATCCTCATATAAAATTTCAATATTAAATTTTTGATATAAATAAAATTTATTCATTTATAAATGTTAAAAAAAAAGTTTTTGCTTAGTCTTATTATATTTCAGGGCATACTAATTATATTAGCCATTATAGCAATTATAATGGGAGTTTTCTATAAATACGGTGAAAATGATAAATTTCAAAAAATATCAATAAGTGACATTAATATGGCAGAGATATTTCTTTTAGATGAAAAACATTATCAACATAAAATTATTGAAAAAGATAAAATTATTTTTCAAATCATTAATATTGAGGATAATAAAGTAAAAAGAGAAATTGTTATTGAAAAATAATATCAAACATATTGTTATTGCTGGCTCTTCTGGTGGTCATATTTTGCCTGCGATAAAATATTTAAACGAACTTTCCCATCACTGTAGCTCAGATCAAATTTTATTTATTACCAATGAGGTTGGTCAAGATTATTTGCACTTAATTGAATATGATAAAAAAAATGTAATTCAAATAAACTCAATTAATAAAATTACTTTTTTATTTAAGATTATTCAGAAAATTGGCAAAATTTTGCTTAACAATAAAGTAACTATATTGGGTTTTGGGGGTTTCATAAGTGTTCCAATATTGTATTTTGCGAAAATAACTAATATTTTTTTTTTTAAAGGTCACCATATAAATTTTCATGAACAAAACTTTATATACGGACTTGCAAATAAATTTAATTATCTTGTTGCCCATAATGTATTTACATCGTTTCCTAATAATCAATTTAAAGCCAAAGAGATATTTGTAGGTAATTTTTTTACTAATCTAGATAAAAATCTTGATAATTTAGATCCCAAATTAATCAATATCTTATTGATAGGTGGAAGCGCGGGTTCTTTAGAGCTCAATAAATTTTTATCTAGTCAACTTACAAAAATTGAAAGTGCATTAATTAAAAAACTTAGATTTTATATCCAAGTGCCAAAAAAATATAAAGAAGAAATCTCTAGTGAATATAAAAATTTAGACGTAGATATTGATTTCTTCACTTTCAATGGAAGTTTAAATTTTAAAGATTTTGATCTTATTATTTCACGATCTGGATCGGGCTCATTGCATGAGATACTTTATAATAATAATAATGTTTATTTTATTCCACATTTACATTCACGTGATGGTCATCAAACTTTGAATTTAAATTATTTTAAAATTCATGGATATTCTTTAAATAACTTTGATATACCCCATTCTAAAAAAATATCCGAGGAATATTTTAATTCTCTTATTAATCCATTTTCTATGCAAAAAATATTGTGTTATTTAACCAGATGAAGCTATTAGATCTCGTAAATAAGAAAGTACATATCATTGGTATAAATGGCATTGGGATGAGTGCTCTAGCTGTTTATCTTAAACAAAATAAAGTAGATGTTACCGGAAGTGATATCGCCATTAATCCTAATACGATAGTTTTAAAAAAAAATGGTATACCCGTTCAAATTGGTCATAAGCCCTCTAATGTGAAGGGAAAAGATATAATTTTCTTTTCTTCAGCTATTAAAGACAATCCTGAAATAGAAGCTGCCAAAAAGAATAATATACCATTCTATAATCGTTCAAAACTCTTACAATTAATATGCAACGATAAGTTTACAATTGTTGTAACTGGCTCTCATGGAAAAACAACTACTACTTCAATGCTAGGTCATCTTTTAGTTTGTTCAGGATTAAATCCCACTATTTTAACCGGAGGAATCATGAATAATTTTGGACAAAATATTTATTTAACAGATAGTGAATATGTTGTTGTTGAGGCCGATGAAAGTGATGGAACTGTTTTTAAACTTAATCCTAAGATTTTAATTTATCTCAATGTAGATAGGGAGCATTTAGATTATTATAAGAGTTATACAAACCTCAAGACTAAAATTAAAAATTATATAAAAAAAGTCTCTAAAAATTCATTAGTCATAATTAATAATGATGATCTTTTTCTTAACAAATTATCTAATCTTTCTAAAAATATAACTACATATGGGAAGTCAAATAATTCTGATTTTTTTTATAAAATTAATGAATTAAACGAAAATGAGTCCAAGTTTGAGTTATTTCAAAAGGATGTAAAAAAAATCACAAAAGTAAATTCACCTCTTCTGGGTGAACATAATGTTCAAAATTTAACTGCTATTATGTCGGTAATAAAAAAATTAGATATTCAAATCTCAAATAAAGATCTAATGAGTTTTAAAGGTATTCAAAGAAGAATGAATACTCTTGGAAAAATAAAAAATTCAATATTTATTGATGACTATGCCCATCACCCAACAGAAATACAAAAATTGATAGAAGTTTGTAAATTATTCAAAAAAAAAGACTTTTTTTTAATCATCGAACCGCATCGTTTTTCTAGATTAAATGATTTATACTCTGATTATATAAGAATACTAAAAAATACTAAAAATTTGATTATTTTGAAAACATATTCAGCAGGTGAAAATTTTGAAAAAAATATGAAAAATTCTAAAAATTTAGTTAATGACCTAAATGTATTGAGCCGTAATAAAGTCAGTTATTTAGATACATATGAGGAACTATTTAAATTATTAGATAATTTGATTGCCACAACAAATAATAAAATAATTGTTTCTGCTGGAGCAGGAAGTATTTCTGCTCAAATGAGATTTTTTTATGAATCCAGAAGATAGCATTATTTTTAAAAATTATGACTCTTCAAAGATTTCTTGGCTTAAATCTGGAGGTCTGATTTCAAAGTTAATTAAATTTAAAAATCTTGATGATTTACAAAATAATAAAGACTTACTAAGTGAAGAAAATATCATTCCTATTGGAAATTTTTCTAATTTATTGATTAAGGATAAAGGGTTTGATGGCCTTGCTATTAAACTCGCTGGAAATTTTGCAAAAATTAAAATAGAAAATGATGTCTTAATTGTAGGTTCAGCAGTTTTAGATAGTTATTTTTCAAAATATTGTTATCAACACTCAATTCAAGGATATGAATTTCTTTATACTATACCAGGAACGATTGGCGGAAATATATTTATGAATGCAGGCTGCTATGGAAAAGAAATCAAAGATTATTTAATAAGTATTTTATATTATGATATTAAAAGTAAATCAGTAAAAGAGGAAAGTATTGAAGATTTAGATTTTTCATATAGGAAAGGTTTTCAAAGAAAAAATACTATTATTCTTTTTGGTAAATTTAAAAAACAACTCGGAGATCAAACTAAAATAAAAAGTTTAATGGAAGTTTATGATAAAAATAGACATGATACTCAGCCACAAAAAGTAAATTGTTGTGGAAGTATTTTTAAAAATCCCCCCAATCATAACGCTTGGAAATTAATAAAATCAAGTTTGGATTCAAGTTTTTATGAAGGGCCGATTAGACTTTCTAAAAAACACTCAAATTTTTTTGAAAATGATCCTTATATAAGTGCAGATAAAGTCATCAGCTTTATTGAAACAATAAAATCTAAGGTCGAGCAAAAACATCAAATTAAACTTGATCAAGAACTCATTATTGTATGAGTTTTCAAGATATAAGAAAATTAAATATAGTAATTGTTGCGGGAGGATGGTCCAGTGAAAGATCAGTTTCAATTAATTCAGGTAAAAATGTATTCAATAGTTTGAATAATAATGGCTATAAAGTTAAATTTTTTGATTTAAAAAAAAATAATTTAATTGAATTATTCAAATCTAAACCTGATTTAATTTTTAATGCATTACATGGAGAATTTGGTGAAGATGGCGGAATTTCTTGTCTAGCCAAAAAATACAATATTCCCATAACTCACTCTGACGATTTCTCTTCAGCTTTATGTTTTAATAAAAGGTTACTTAAGAATTTTTTAAAAAAAGAATTAAATATAGGTTCACCTAAAGAATTATATGAAATTAATGATATTAAATTCCCTTTAATTGCAAAACCTAATGCGGACGGTTCATCTAAAGGAGTAAAATTAATCTATAATTTCAAAGAATTAAAAAATCTTAAAATTGATAAAGATATTTTAATCGAAGAAAAAATAAATGGCCAAGAATTAACTGTAACTATTATTGAGGACAAAGGAAAAATTAAAGCTTTAGGAGTTACGGAGATAACTTTTGATAGTGATCATTATGATTTTAAGGCTAAATATACCTATGGAAAAAGTAATCATTATTTACCAGCAAGAATATCAAAAAAAAATTATGAATATTTATTGAATTTATCAAAAATCATTTTTAAAAAATGCAGGTGTCGCTCTATTGCGAGATTAGATTTTATTTTAGACTCAAAAAGTAACCAATTTTATTTTTTAGAACTAAATACCCATCCTGGATTAACACCTATTTCTTTAGCACCTGAACAAGCGCAATATAATAAAATAAGTTATTTATCTCTCATTGAAAAAATAATTTTCTCTTCATGAGAATAAAAAAATCCTATTATAATTTTATTAGCCTTATATCTCTTCTTTTACTTTTTTTCTTTTCATTTTTGATTTATAAATTTTATCTAAATTCAGATCCGACAATAATTAACTTTAATAATAATGAACTTAGTTCAGATTTCGAAATGGAGATTACAAATAATCTAGAAAATTTAGATAATTTTTTTGATAACTTTACATTCATTAAAAGTTATTTGGTGAATAGAAAAAATTTTGAAATTGATATTAATATAAAAATCAAGGAGCCATTTGCTAAAAATCTTATTAACGAAGAAATAATATTTACTGACAACACATTGGCTTCCTTTAAGTTTTTCACACAAAATTATATTAACTCCATTGATCTAGAAGATATCTCTAGTAATTCCATTCAAATCAATAACTATCTAAGACAATTTCTGTTGGAAATTAGTAATCTATTTCAAGTTAGCCAAATTGAATATGTAGATGGTCGAAGATATAATTTATATCTTGTTAATGGCCAAATAATTATGTTACCCAAGAAAATTACTAAAGATTTGTTAGTATTTATTAAACAAAATTATGAGATTCTTAAAAGGAATACTAATTTTCAGGAGTATTTAGATTTAAGAAATTTCCATGAAAAAACAATAAGGGCCAAATAAATTGGAGCAATTCAATACCATCATAGAAATAGGCTCTTTCTCTATAAAGACCATTATTTATTCTGAAATTGATGGAAAGCCTAATATTGAGGGTATTGGAAAATCAAATACTCAAGGCTATGATGGAAGCAATGTCATTGGATTTGATGATTTTGTCGACAGCATTCATAAATCTATAGTACAAGCTGAAAAACAATCAAATTTTATTATTAAGAATAGTTACATTTTATTATCAAATAATAGTATAAAAATTAAAAAAATTAAAAATAGTTTAAATTTAGAAAATTCAATTATAGAAAATAATGATTTAAGAAAATTATCTAAATTTAATCTAAATAAGAACTCTGAATATAATCAAAATTTATATACATCTCATTATCAAATTGATGACAATTTGATTACGGAAAATCCAATAGGTTTAATTTGCAACAAGCTATCTATGATCTCTTTAGTTTCATTGATTGAACAAAAACAAATTGATATTTTAATGAATATTTTTCAAAAACTTCAAATTAAAGTCATTAACTTTTTAGATACAACAACTTCATATTTCTTTTATATGAAGAATAAAAAAATTACTAAAAATAATGTAGCTTTAATTGATTTTGGTTTTAATCATACAAATATTATTATGGTTAAAAATAAACAACTATCTTTTATTAAAACAATTCCAATAGGATCTAAATTAATATCTGATGATCTCGTTAAAATGCTTAATGTTAGTTTTGATTTTGCTGAAAAATTGAAAATCTCAACAATTGATTTATTTGATAGTAGAAATCCATCTATTGAAATTCCAGTTTGGGAAGAATTTGGAAATAATATTAAAAATAAAATTGAACATGACTACATAAAGAAAATCGTTATTTCTCGTCTTGATGAAATTTTTAATTTAATTTTTAAGATTCTGCCTGAAGATAAAAATTTCTACTCTTACTTGTTTACAGGCGGAGGGGCTAAAATGAAAAACTTTCAAACGTATTTTCGAAGTAAGTTCGGACAAGATATACAAATATTAGAACCACCTAGCTCGTCAGGTATTCCCAAAGTTTTAAATGACTCAAGTTTTATGTCTATATATTGTGCTTATTGGCTTCAATCTCATAAGACTATGGAAAAAGAAGACTTTTTAAAAAAAATTGATTCTTTTTCAAACAAAATATGGTACAAAAGATTCGTAGACCTACTATAAGTAGATATTTGCGGGGATAAAATGACACTAGATATAGAACCAGTATTAGATCAAAAAAACTTAAAGCCATCATTAACAGTTATGGGTGTTGGCGGAGCAGGAAGTAACGCTGTTAATAACATGATTCAATCTAATTTGAATAATGTAGAATTTATCGTTGCTAATACTGACGCGCAAGCATTAGAAAATTCACTTTGCTATAATCGTATTCAATTAGGTCTTGAAAAAACTAAGGGTTTGGGTGCTGGCGCAGACCCATCTGTTGGCAAAGAAGCGGCAGAAGAAAGTATTGATTTAATCTCTGAGGAATTAAGGAATACAAATATGCTCTTTATTACTGCAGGACTTGGTGGAGGTACAGGAACAGGTGCACTCCCTGTAATTGCGAGCATTGCAAAAAAACTCGGCATTGTAACTGTAGCTATAGTATCAACCCCATTTAACTTTGAGGGAACAAAGAGAATGAATTTAGCTCTTCAAGGTCTAGAGGAAGTAAAAAATAATGTTGATACTCTCTTAATTATTCCAAATCAAAATTTATTTAAAGTTTCAAATGAACAAACTTCTTTTGCTGAAGCATTTAGAAAAGCCGATAATGTACTATTTGATGGCGTAAAAGGTTTAACTGACTTAATTACTCAACCGGGTTTAATAAATTTAGATTTTGCTGATGTGAGAACTGTCATCAAAGAAATGGGATTTGCTATGATGGGCACCGCAGTAGCTGAGGGCGATAACAAAGCAGTTGAGGCCTCTAACTTAGCATTAACAAATCCACTTATCGAAAATATTGACATGAATACTGCAAAGGGTGTTATTGTTAATATTTCAGGTGGTAGCGATATGACTTTATTAGAAGTGGATCATGCTGCTAATATTATTAGACAAAGCGTTAATCCCGATGCAAATATTATTTTTGGTTCATTAATTGATGAGACCCTTCAAGGTAAGTTAAAGATTAGTATCTTTGCAACTGGCATTGAGGCCACAGGTAAGAAGATTTTATATTATCCAGAAACAGAAACTAAGCATTCTGGGTTCAGTTCAATTCAAAGCAAGCTTTCTAATAATTCTTCAAATGAACCATTAAAAACAGAATCAATATCTGGAAATGAGAGTGAATTAAATACCGAGAGTAACTATAACAGTTATGAATTTAACTTATCTTCACAAGATGAGGATATTTCAGAGATTGTTGAAGATAGCACTAAAGAAAAACAAGAAGAAATATCTGTAAATTATAAAAATCTAGAGGAAAAGAAAAAAACTGGATTTTTTAGTATGCTCTCTAATTTGATGTCTTCTGATAAAGAGAGTAAAAAGTTATCTGAAGAATCAAACCCTGGAGATAAAAAATCTAGACCCAAAAAGTCCAAAACCGATCCAAATTTATTTCTTTTTAGTGATGTTGTGGAAGAGACAAGTAATAATAGCTCCTCTAATCAAAATGAAGGTGCTGAGATTTCAGAGATAACTGATATTAATGCCGAAAAAGAGCTATTGGAGGATATTGATACCCCATCCTACCTTAGAAAAGGATCAAATCAGTAAATCCTCCGATCAATACAAAGTTTTACAATTATAAAGTAATACTTTTAGCTATTTTCTTTAATAATTTTCTATATGAAAAATTTTAGTATCCAGAAACCTATTTCTTTTTCTGGAGTTGGTCTTCATTCAGGTGTTAAGACAAATATCATACTTATGCCATCAGAAGAAAATACTGGTATTTTCTTCAACAGAACAGATTTAGGAAAAATTATTCCAGCTCGATGGGATCATGTTGTCTCTACTAAATTTTCAACTAATTTAGGATTGAACGATATTGAAGTAAAAACCGTTGAACATCTTTTGAGCGCTTTAGCTGGACTGCATATAAATAATTGTGAGATATTAATTGATAATCTCGAAGTACCTATCCTTGATGGTAGCTCAAAAATTTTTGTTGATGAAATTTTAAAATCAGGTCTTAAAGAGCAAATTAATAATCAAAATATTTTAGAAATTAAAAGACCCGTAAAGTTTGAATGTGATTATGGTTTTGCTGAATTATTGCCTAATGAGTCTATAAACGAAGGTTTAAATATTTACCTCCAATCTAGTTTTGAGGGAAAATATGAGGATCAAGATATCACTATTAAAAATTTAAATGGTAACTATATCGAGTCAATTTCAAAAGCTCGAACATTTGGCTTTTTTCATGAAATTGAATATTTAAAATCCCAAAACCTAATTAAAGGAGGATCTTTAAATAATGCTATTGTGATCAAAGATCGTAAACCATTGAATAAAGAGGGATTAAGGTATGAAAATGAATTGATGAGACATAAAGTTTTAGATGTCGTAGGTGATTTGTACTTATCCGGATACCCTATCATTGGTCAATATAAAGGTTTTAAAACTGGTCACTTTATTACTAACAATCTTTTAAAAGAATTATTTAAATCTCAGGATAATTATCTTATCCATCAAATCCACTAAACCATATTTTTAGGATTAGTGTATTTATCAAAATCACTTTCAGATAAAGAGGTAAGTTCTAAACAAGACTCTTTTAGTGAGATATTTTTGTTATAGGCATTAAGGGCTACTTTTGAGGCTAAATCATAACCTATAATTTTTGTTAGGGGGGTTACAAGCATTAATGAATTATTTAAAAGTTCTTTAATTCTTTTTAGATTTGCTTTTATTCCTATTAAACAGTTTTGATCAAAGGATTTAATTGCCTCGCTGAGCAATTGGATAGCATCAAGGGTATTATGAATAATAACCGGATTATAAACATTGAGTTGAAAATGACCTTGGGTACAAGCAAATGAAACTGATGATCTAAGACCAATTACATGCGCACAGACCATGGACAAGGCTTCACATTGTGTAGGATTAATTTTACCCGGCATAATGGATGAACCAGGTTCATTTGCTGGAAGAATTAATTCGGCTATTCCGCTTCTTGGTCCTGAAGATAAGACTCGAATGTCATTAGCCATTTTAAAAAGTGAACTCGTTAATATTTCCATTGCAGACATCACCTCAATAAATACATCGTGAGAAGCTAGGGCCTCATATTTATTTAATGCAGATTTAAATGGGAGTTTGGTAATTTTTTTTAAATAATTAATAAAATATTTTGAGAAATCTTTTGGAGCGTTTACCCCCGATCCCACAGCAGTTCCACCCTGAGCTAATTGAAATAATTTATTTAAACTTTGAACAATTTTCTTTTCAGCATAATCTATTTGATCATGAAAAGCTAAAAATTCATTAGACAACTTAATAGGGGTAGCATCTTGAGTATGTGTTCTTCCAATTTTAATGACTTTATCAAACTCTTTAACTTTCTTTTTGAGAGACTTTTTTATATTAGAAATAGCGGGCAAGAGTTCTCTTTTGATGAGCAAAACTGTAGCGATATGCATCGCTGTTGGAATTGTATCATTTGATGATTGCGATTTATTTATATCATCATTAGGGTGAAGTGGTTTATTGCTAGGAAGTTTGGATCCTAAAAGCAAATTAGATTTATTGGCAATTACTTCATTCAAATTCATGTTAATTTGCGTACCTGAACCAGTTTGCCAAACTACTAATGGGAAATGATCTTTAAGTTTTTGATCTATGATTAAATCACAAACCTTTGAAATTGTTTCAACATTTTTTTTTGAAAGAAGTTTGCAGTCGTAATTAGCTAAGGCACATGCTTTTTTTTGGAGGGCTAGCGCCTCAATGAATACCGTTTGAAAATGAAATTTACCAACTCCTATTTGAAAATTTTGTATCGATCTTTGTGTTTGAGCTCCCCAAAGTTTATTACTTTCAACTTTAACTTCACCTAAGCTATCTTTTTCTAATCGAAATTTGACCATAATTAATAAATACTATATATCACAATCAATGAAAAATATTTTATTAATCCGACATGGTCAAAGTGAGTGGAACAAATTGAATTTGTTTACAGGTTTTAAGAATATTGAATTATCAAGCCAAGGCGTCGAAGAAGCTAATAAAGCAGGCCAAAATTTCAAAGATTTAGAATTGAAGTTTGATTTAGTATTCACTAGTGAATTAAAAAGAGCCCAAGATACTGCAAAAATTATCCTCGAAAATTTATCACAATGGGAAGAATTAAACAAAAATGGAAAAATTATTAAAAATATCAATCTTAATGAGAGAGATTATGGAGATTTAACCGGACTTAATAAACAGGAGACCGCAGATAAGTTTGGAGAGGAACAAGTCCATAAGTGGAGAAGGGGCTACTCTGACCAACCTCCTAATGGAGAAAGTTTAGAGGATGTGGTTGCTCGAGTTCGATCATACTTTGATGAGGTAATTTTTAAAGAAATTCAAAATAATGATAATCAAAATATTTTGATTGCCGCTCATGGAAACTCTTTAAGAGCTCTACTAATTGTTATGAACATTTATAGTCCAGATGAAATTAATTCAGTTGAATTGTCTACTGGAGTCCCTATTCATGTTCTTTTTGATAATCAAAAATTCTCAATTAAATAATATTTGATCGAGTTACCCTTAGTTATAGCGCTGGTATCTTACTATACAGTGATGTTTATCACCCCTGGTCCAAATAATGCTATGCTTACTATTTCTGGTTTAAAATTTGGTTTCAAAAGATCAATGCCACACATTGCAGGCATTGCCTTTGGTCATGCTGTCCAGATATCATTAATTTGCCTGGGATTGGGATTTATTTTAATTGATTATCCAGAACTACAGAGCATATTACGTTGGTTTTGCTTTGGATATCTTTTATATCTGGCTTACCAAATGATAGGTTCTATTAAAGATTATCAAAAGGAGTCTGGAAGACCCCTAAAGGCCTATGAAGCAGCTTTATTTCAGTGGATTAACCCTAAAGCTTGGACAATAGCCATCACAGTCGCTTCTGGTTTCATGCCTTTAGAAGAGAAATTATGGATAGCTGTTCTTTTTACTGGTGTTATGTCCTCTCTTGTTAGTTTTCCATGCATAAGTATGTGGGCTTTATTTGGAAGTTTAATAAAAACAATGATTTCAAATCAATTTATTAAGAAATTACTTGAGTATCTATTTGCTCTTTTGCTTATATTGACAGGTCTTTACTTAATCTTAAATTAGATTTTGTAATAGATTGATATATCTATAATTAAGATAACCTTTTTTAGAAATATAAAATTCTTCAATACTCTCTTTATTTAGACTATTCAAAATTGAAGGAAGTAGAGACGTAAGTATTTTACTAAAATGTTCAGAGGATTCTTTTGGTAATGCACTGGGTAAATTATCGACTGCCATAATATTAGTTTTCTTAAATTTATAGTAAGGTTTTGTTAAAGTTGTGCTTCTTGAGGTGGTCGGAACTGAGCCATTAATATCACAAGTAATATCGCCAATAGTTTGAAAAAAATCTTTATTAACTTGGTTTAATTCAAATAATTTAGGAAATCTCTGATCCCAATAATGACAGGAAAGAAAAATATTATATTCTTTAAAGTAATTTGGAAAGATTGACTGATAGGTGCCGATACCATTCATTAAATCGTTAAGGTTAAACTTTTTATCAAGTCTTTTATAATACTCACTAGGAGATAAAACTTTGAAGTAAGAGCTATATTTATTCTTTTTGAAAGTTTTTTTATCCTTAATTCCTATTTTCTTTAAAAAAAATTGCGCACCATTTGAAACTGCGCCTTCTCCTGTAATAAGTATACGTAAATTATTCAAATTTTTTTTTGAAAGTATTTCTAATAATTCATCAATTTTATAAGAATATTTTTTAGGAGAAGTGACTTTGAGGTGATTTTTTATTGTTAAGAATGCTCCCATGATTCCCGCAAAGTAACCAAATCCAATTAGCCTTTTATTTTTTTTATCCTTCAACAATTCATAGTCAATTAAAGAACAGTCATTTTTTAAAATCTTTCTTAAAAGTGGCATATTATATTCCTGTCCTTTGATCGTATGAGAAAACATCATAAAGTTTTGATTTTTTTTTATTTGTTTCGCTGATACCTCCTTAATAGAGAGATATAAATCAATTTTTTGAGATATGTATTTTTCACAGCCTGATTGATAAAAAAGACTATCTGAAAAAATTCTGTTTTTAGACGGTTCGATATAAAAATTATATCTAGGATACTTTTTCTTTAATCGTTTTATATCCTCAGGAACGAGGGGGCTTCTAAATTCATTAAGCTTATGCTCTTTAAGAATACAAATATTCATAGCTCTTTAGTTTTAATTCCATAATCATTTAATTTATTTAAAATATAATTAACATTTTTTTCATCATGAAATATTCTATGAATTCCATTTTTATTTTGACAACTGATTACGCACTCAATTGTAAACGCAACAGTAAGAGAAACGCATTGAGACATACTAGACTTGATGATTGGACGGGACTCGTCTAAATAGAGAGTTTTGTTAAAAATTTCTTCTTGATTAGAGTTTTTGGCGTTCACATTTACATAAAGTAATACCCTATCATTTTCATTTATATCATATTGATTTTCTTTCCATAATTTTTTACTAAGATTTTCTAAATCAACTTTATCTTCAATGTTTTCAAAAATTCCTTCCCATGCTTTTGACCAACCACCCAGCCTAATTGTTCCTCTCTCAAAGTGACTCAAAATATTTGAATATTTAATCAAGTTGTATTCTTTAATATATGGAATTGAGTCTCTATTTGGGTAAGATTCATAATTCTCATCATTGAATTTAATATAATTAATTTTTTTAAAAGGTTTTTCTGATCTTTTCTCAGAAAAATTCTCAATAAATTTTGCAGGTGTATTGAGAGCTTTTAAAACGCCTAGGGGCGACCAGCTAAATTTATATTTAAAATTATTAGGTATTTCAGGAAAGCCCCCACACATACTCTTGAATTCAATTGATTGTATATCTGCATAATTTTTATTTTCAAATTCTTGAATTATTTTATGTGCGAATAGGTGGTCAATTCCAGGATCTAGACCACATTCACACATAAATAGACAATCATTATCGATAAATTTTTGTTCTAATTTTTGATATTGAGGATCATAATAGCTGGAGGTAACAAAGTGACATTTATTTTTGATTGCAAGTTCGGCAATTTCGAAATGCATTGAGGCAGGGAGCATCGATACAATTAAATCATTCTTATTTAATTGATTAGAGAATTTTGAAAAATCTAAATAATTAATATTAATTTTATTTTCCAGTAGAGATTTAGCTTTATCAACCGATCGATTCCAAACTAAAAGCTCATATCCTTCATCTTTTAGATAAAGAATACCTGGGGGAGAAGATAAACCTACACCTAACCAATGAATTTTGTTTATGATCATTAATCTTCACATTAAAATATTTTAATTATAATTTGTATAGATAAATAAAAATGAAACTTATTCCAGAATGGTATGATCATGCACAATGCTTAATTGCATGGCCATGCAATTTAGAACTTTACGGCCCTCATATTCAGTCAGCAAGAAAAGAAATTTCAAATCTCGCTAATCAGATATCAGAAGAAGAACCTGTTTATATTTATTGTAATCCTCAAGATATGAAAGACTGTAGATTAACAGTTTCAAATCAAGAAATTTCAATCATAGAAGCCAATCTAGATGACTCATGGATGAGAGACATTGCCCCTATATTTTATAGAGAAGGTAAAGATTTAAACTCAATTAATTTTAATTTTAACGGATATGGAAAATATCCAAATTTTAAAAATGATAATTTGATATCAGATATTATCTGTAATCAATTCAAAATTCCATTTAAGAGGTCTTCAATTACCTTAGAGGGCGGGGGAATAACCTACGATGATCAGGGAAATTTATTTACTACTGAAAGTGTTCTTTTAAATCCTAATCGTAATAATCTTTCAAAACAATTTTTAGAAGAAGAATTAAAAAAATATTTTAGTTTGAATAATATAATTTGGTTTAAATCAGGATTATTTGGCGATGATACTGATGGGCATATAGATAATATTTTTTGTCCGATAGGAAATAATCAATTCTTAATAGCAAGCACTAAAGATACTAAATCTAAAAATTATAATATTCTTCAAGAAGCAAAAGAACTAGTTAAAGAAAATCTTTTTAGAATAAATCCAATAAATGAAATTATTGAAATACCTCTACCCAGCAAGATTCAAATTGATAATAAATTTTTAGTAGCCTCATATATCAATTTTTATTTTTGCAAAAATTCTCTAATTATTCCTAAATTTAATACTGATGAGGATTTACAGGTTTATGATATATTTCAATCGTTATTTCCAAATAAAAAAATAAAAATGATTGAAACATCATATATAAATTATGGAGGAGGAAATATTCATTGCGTGACGATGAATGTACCAAAAATATGAAAATTAAAGTAGCAGCCTCTCAGTTCCCAACGACAAAAGGGGATATTAAAGATAATATAAATAAAGCTTTGAATTTAGCCGATCAAGCTGTCGCCGAAGGAGTAAATATTTTTTTACTGCAAGAGCTATTTCAAACTGAGTATTTCTGTTCTACTCAAAATGCTAAATTTTTTGATTACGCTATTTCAAGTTCGGATAATGAGTTATTCTCTATTTTTTCAAATTATTGTAAAAAAAATAATATTGTTATTCCTATTAGTTTTTTTGAAAAACAAGGGCAAAATTATTTTAATTCTCTGATCTTAATTAATTCTAATGGTAGTTTAAGTGAGGTTTATCGAAAATCCCATATTCCTGATGGGCCAGGATATAATGAAAAATTTTACTTCACCCCTGGAAATACAGGTTTTAAAGTTTTTAAAACAGATTTTGGGAATATAGGTTGTGGTATTTGTTGGGATCAATGGTTCCCTGAATGTGCCAGATCTATGACTTTGATGGGAGCAGATATACTTTTATACCCTACTGCTATCGGCTCCGAACCTCATGACCCAACAATTAATTCAAAATTTCATTGGCGAAATGTTATGATAGGTCACTCAGCTGCAAACCAAATTCCAGTAATTGCATCCAATCGAATTGGACTAGAAACAGAAAAAGATATTACTCTTAATTTTTATGGTAGCTCTTTTATTACGGACCATATGGGCAATATACTTAAAGAAATGGATGAAAATTCTGAAGGTATTATCTCTCAAGAGTTTAATTTAGATGAAATAAAAAAATACCGCCAATCTTGGGGAAATTTTAGAGATCGAAGACCTGATTTATATAAAAAAATCTGTGATTTTTAAATAAACTATAATATTATTAAATTACTATAAATTTTTTATTGAGGAGAGGTCGTATGAAAAAAATTTTATCAATCGTTTTTCTTTTAGCGTTACCATTTAGTTTGAATGCTAAAGAAGAGCTTTTTATTTACAACTGGTCTGACTATATTGCAGAAGATACCATTGCTAATTTTGAAGAAGAAACTGGGATTGATGTAACTTATGATGTTTTTGACTCTAACGAAGTATTAGAAGCAAAGCTTTTAGCGGGCGGAAGTGGTTATGACTTAGTTGTCCCTTCAGGTTCTTTTTTGGAAAACCAAATTAAAGCAGGAGTTTTTCAGAAGTTAGACAAATCTAAACTTTCAAATTTATCAAATCTTGATCCAAGCGTTCTAGCAAAAATTGATGCACATGATCCTGGTGGACAATATTCAGTTAATTATATGTATGGAACTACTGGAATTGGTTACAATGTAGCTGCTGTTGAAGAAAGAGGCGGAGATGTTGAGTCATGGGATATTATTTTTAACCCAGATGAAATTTCAAAATATGCTGATTGTGGAGTAGCTATGCTTGATGCGCCAAGTGAAGTAGTTGAAATTGCTTTAAACTATCTCGGTTATGATCCAAATACAGAAAATACAAAAGCGAATGAAGAAGCGCTAGAGCTTTTAAAACAAATTAGACCCTACATTAAATATTTTGACTCATCTCAATACATTGATGATTTGGCAAATGGTGAAATTTGTTTAGCTGTTGGTTGGTCTGGAGATGTATTCATTGCTGCTTATGAAGAAATTGAAGAGGTATGGTATTCTATTCCAAACGAGGGTACCGTTATTTGGTTTGATATGATGGGCATTCCAGCAGATGCTAAGAATGTAGATAATGCGCATAAATTTATTGACTATATTTTGAGACCAGAAGTAGTAGCTGAAATTACTAATTATGTTTGGTATTCCAATCCAAACTTAGTTGCTAATACAACCGAGGGTTTAATTGATCCTGAAATATTAGAGGATCCTGCAATTTACCCAACAGAGGAGACTTTACTCAAGCTATTTGCAGATACTGCTGACTCTCCACAAAAATCTAGAATTTCTTCTAGAGTTTTCAATAGCTTTAAATCAGCTCAATAAATTATTAATTTATGAAAAGCACAACTTGTGATTTACAGGTTGTGCTTTTATATTTTTAGATGCTTGATCCTTTTCTTAAGATAGATGGCTTGTCTAAGACTTTTGGAAATACCAAAGCTTTAGATAATGTTAGCTTAGATATAAATAAGTCAGAACTATTTAGCCTTTTAGGGTCATCTGGATGTGGAAAATCTACATTATTAAGAATAATTGCTGGTTTTGAAAAACCTGATAGTGGAAAAATTTATCTAGATGGACAGGATATTACAACTCTACCTCCTTATTTGAGACCTCTAAACATAATGTTTCAAAATTATGCTTTATTTCCTCACTTAAATGTAAAAAAAAATATCGAATTTGGACTTAAAGAGGAAGATTTAGACAAAAAAGAAATCGACCAAAGAGTAAATGAAATTACTACTCTTCTTGAATTGACAGGTTTAGAGAGCCGAAAAATTAATGAAATTTCAGGAGGACAACAGCAAAGAGTGGCATTGGCACGCTGTCTAGTAAAAAAACCTAAACTTTTATTATTAGATGAACCTTTAGCTGCATTAGATAAAAAATTAAGAGTTCAAACTCAGTTTGAGCTTGTAAACCTTCAATACAAATTAGGTATCACATTTATAATTGTAACCCATGATCAAGAGGAGGCAATGTCCTTATCTGATAGAATGGCCATCATGAAAGAAGGAAATATACTTCAGATTGGGAATCCAGTTGAGATTTATGAAAAGCCCTCAGATAAATACGTTGCTAATTTTATAGGTACTGCAAACTTATTTAATTTAAATCTAATTGATCAAAAACTAATCATCAAAGAATTAAATTTAGAAATTTCTAATAATTCTTCTAAAAATAAAAAATTATGTCTGATAAGACCTGAAAAAATAAAAATTCAAAAATTAGAAAATCAAAATACTCAAAATCAATGTATTGGAGTAATCAAAGAGGTGGCTTATCTAGGTAGTTATACAAAATATTTGATTGAGTCTAATGGTTTTAATTTTTATGCATTCATGCAAAATGAAGAAGTTTCAAGGAACCTTAAAATTAAATGGGACGATAAAGTGATTTGTACTTGGAGCGAAGACTCCATTTTTTTCTTTGATGACTAATTTTCTAAAAAAACAAAACTTTTGGTTTGTTTTTACACCCTACTTTTGGTTAGTTTTATTTTTTTTTATCCCACTTGCATTAATATTTAAGATTTCAATATCTGTATCTGAGTGGGGCATGCCACCTTATCGAGATATGTTTGCTTTTTCAGAGGAAGGCCTTTCAATAAATGTAACTTTATCAAATTATCTATTTATATTTTCAGACTCATTTTATTTAAGATCTTATTTAAATTCATTAAATTTGGCACTTACATCTACGTTGATATGTTTGCTAATTGGATATCCGATTGCTTTTTATGTTGCAAAATCAAAAGAAAATATAAGAAATTTACTTCTTATTCTCTTAATTATCCCTTTTTGGACATCTTTTTTATTAAGAGTTTACGCATGGAAAGTTATCTTACAAGGCTCAGGGGTAATCAATACTATTTTGATAAAATTTGGCATTATTGATCAGCCTTTGTCCATGTTACATAACCATTATGCTGTGATTCTAGGTGTGGTTTATACATATTTACCATTCATGATTTTACCGTTATATGGATATTTAGTAAAATTTGATTTGAATTTAATTGATGCCTCAAGTGACTTAGGCGCAAAACCTTTTAAAACCTTTATTAAAGTAATTATCCCCTTATCTCTACCAGGTATTATGGCTGGCAGTATGTTGGTATTTATCCCTGTGGTAGGAGAATTTGTTATTCCTGAACTATTAGGGGGAAGTGATAAGTTATATTTTGGTAAAATAATTTGGGATGAGTTTTTTGTAAATAGAGACTGGCCAATTGCCAGTGCTTTAGCCATGTCAGGTATATTTATTTTGGTGGTTCCGATAATTATATTTCAATTAATGTATGCAAAATATCATTTTAAAAATGAATAAAATTTTTCTTAAATCTTTTTTCTTAACTATTGGATTTGCATTTTTGTATTTTCCTATTCTGACTTTGATTGTTTATTCGTTTAATGACAATAAAAGAGTGATGGTATGGAAAGGATTTTCTTTTAGATGGTATGGAGAACTTTTTAGAAATGAGCAAATATTAGAAGCTTTTATGATTAGTATAAAGATCGCATCTTTATCTGCTACATTTGCAACACTTTTAGGAGTGATGATTGGATATTCATTAGTTAGAATTCCTAAAATTCCGGCTCGGCCATTTTTTATTTTTTTAAGTTCATCTCCCTTAGTGATGCCGGAAATAATCTTAGGCCTTTCTTTACTTCTTTTTTTTATTTCTTCAAATCATTTAATTGGATTTCCTTCAAGCAAAGGTCAATTAACGGTATTAATTTCACATATTACTTTTTCTGTAGCTTTTGTTGCTGTTATAATCCAATCTCGATTAAGTAGTTATGATAAAAATATTGAGGAAGCTGCCCAAGACCTAGGCACCTTGCCAAATAAAATTTTTTGGAAAATCACAGCTCCAGTAATTTTACCTTCAATAATTTCAGGATGGCTTTTAGCCTTTACTCTTTCATTGGATGATTTAGTTGTTGCTAGTTTTACAACTGGCCCTGGGGCAAATACATTACCTATAGTTGTTTTTTCAAAAGTAAGATTAGGGTTAAGCCCTGAGGTAAATGCATTATCCTCAATGATTATGTTATTTGTGGTAATTGCTGCAGTTATATTTTATTTTGTGAATCGATCAAACGTTCAAAAGTAAATATTCACGCTCCCAGGCTGTAATTATTTTATTGTAAGCATTTACTTCTAAATCTTTTATAGAACAAAAAAGTTCAACGAACGTCTCTCCAAATATTTCTTTGGCCTCTTTTGATCGTGAAAAAATATCAATAGATTGGTAAATACTTTCAGTAAGAGAAACATTGACGTTATAGGCAGATTTTTTTGTTTCTTGCGTAGCTTTCAATTTCTTTTTTATCCCTAAATATCCAGCAGCTAGGGTAGCAGCAATAGCTAAGTAAGGATTAACATCAGAACCACAGAGTCTATTTTCGATCCTAGCTTGATGAGGGGAGTTAAAGTTTGGAACTCTAAACCCACATGTTCTATTCTCATAACCCCAATTTAAATTGAATGGTGTTCCTTCCTCCCAGTAACCTCTTAATCTCTTAAATGAATTAACATTGGGGGCAAATAACGGTAGGAATGATTTTGAGTATTTTTGCAATCCCCCTAGATATCGGTCAAAGTAGTTGGTTGTTTTTAAATCCTGATTTACAAATATCGGTTTTCCTCTTTTTAATAGGGATTGATGAATGTGCATTGAGTTTCCGGGAGAGTCTTCCAGGGGTTTTGCCATAAAAGTTGCATAGAGATTATGTTTGAGAGCTGTTTGTCTGAGAGTTCTTTTAAATAAAAAAACCTGATCAGCTAAGTCTAAAGGATTTCCATGTTTAAAATTAATCTCCATTTGGGCAGGACCGTCCTCATGATTAATGTTCTCCACGTCTAAATCTTGTGCCTCACAATAGTCGTAGAGATCTTCGAAAATATGGTCAAATTCATTAATAGCATCGATTCCGTATGACTGATTTCCTTTTTCTGTACGTCCTGATTGACCAGAGGGTGTTTCAAGAGGGTAGTCTGGATCGTTATTTTTTTTAACCAGATAAAATTCAATTTCTGGAGCTATAATTGGATCAATACCCATGTTATTGAATAAACCTATTACTCTTTTTAAAATTCCTCTTGAATAAACCTCTATTTCTTTTTCATTGCTATCAACCGCATCACAAATTATTTGAGCTGTTGGTTCTTCATACCATGGAACTAGTCTCAAAGTATTAAAATCGGGTTTGAGTATAAAATCACCATCGGTAGGATTTAAAAGTTGTTCATCAATTGAATAAGAGACACTCCGCGATACCGATAATAAGAATAAATGCAGAGGTAATCTTAGCCCCCCAGATTCGAAAGAACTTAAAAATTTTTTAGTTGGAAGAATCTTACCTCGGGGAATACCTGAATTATCAGGAATTAGGCACTCCACCTCTGTAATTTTATTCTTTTTAAACCATTCTATGTAATTATTCATAAGTATAAGTGATGTATAAAATTTGTTATTTATGTATCTGATGAATTATTCAGATAATTATTATGTAAGAACGAAAGCATATAGCTTAGATTCTAACAAATTAAATGAAAGCATACAATGTGATGTTTGTATAATAGGAGCAGGACTTTCGGGGATATCTACCGCTTATTATCTTAATAAAGCCAATCCAGAGCTCACTATAGTAATTTTAGAGAAGAATAAGGTAGGTTGGGGTGCTACTGGAAGAAATGGTGGACAATTATTGCATGGCTTTTCTTCAGAGGATTATTCACGGCAAAAACATAGTGAAGATGAAATCAAAACTTTGTGGAATTTTACTGTTGATGCAGTTCGAGAAGTAAAAAAAAATATTAAAGAACTTAAAATAGACTGTGATTTGATTGAAGGCTATTTGCTGACAAGTGTTACAAAATCACATGACGAAGAATTAAAAAGATTTGTCGATCAACTTCAAAATCAATTTGAATATAAATCTGCTCGTTATTTGTCAAAAAATCAAATGCAAGATTATTTCGATAGCCCATATTATCAGTCAGCAATGTTTGACTCAGAGTGTGGACAAATCCATCCTTTAAATTATTGCCTCGGATTAGCTAAAGAAGTACTCAAAAATAAAAATTGTAAGATTTATGAGGAAACAGAGGTTTTGTCATATAAACAAAATGGTAAAATAAAAATACAGCTAACTAATAACTTCGAGGTTACAGCTGACAAGATGGTCTTATGTTGTAATGCATATCTGAATAATTTAAATAAAGAACTTCGAAGAAAAATTATGCCAGTAAAAACATATGTGTCTGCTTATACTGATATTCCAGAAAAATATTTGTCTGCTTATTTTAAAAGAAAAATTACTGTAGGCGATATGCTTTTTGTTCTCAATTACTTTAGGTTAGATGGAAACAGTAATTTAATATTTGGTGGGGGAGTAAGTTATTCAAATATTGATCCAATTAATCTGGAAAATTCTCTTAAAAAAAGTATTCAAAAAATACTTCCAGGAATTGAAAAATTTAAGGCATTGTGTACATGGAGCGGCCATGTGGCAATTACGGCAAATAGATTTCCTCATATAGGGGCGATTAGTAGAGATATTTTTTTTGCTCAGGGTTATTCCGGTCATGGTCTTGCATTAACGACTATGGTTGGAAAAATGTTAGCACAAACGCTAACATCATATGATTCGAATTTTCGCTTGTTTGAAAAAATACGTCATCACAATTTTCCTGGCTTTGGTTTAGTTGATACCCCGCTTTTAGTCCTAGCGATGAGCTATTTTAAACTCAAAGATTACTTAGGACTTAAATAGCTTATTAACCCCAAGATTTTTATTTGGATCTAAATATTTTTTGAAATTTATCAAAAAATTATAATATTTTTTTGATTTATATCTCTTAAGGAGCATATTCTTTTTTTGTCCAAGTCCATGCTCTGCCGCAATGCTTCCATTAAGAGATAACGTTAATTCGTAAATGTATTTAGATAAAAGTTTAATATCTTTTTCATTTTCATTCTCAACTTTGAAATTACAATGTAAATTTCCATCACCTAAATGGCCAAAAAAATAGGGTGAAAATTGCTTGTTGGTTTTTATAAATTTATTAGTCTTTGAAATAAAATTCTTCCAATGAGATAAGGGCAATGAAATATCGAATTTATGATTATATTTTAAATCCTTCTGTATATGAACAAGTTCTTCTCTTTTTTTCCAAATCCAAGAATTCTTAATATTATTTTCAATTTTAATTATTTTAGCTAGATATTTTTGAAAAATATCTTTTAAAGGTTTTTGGAACTTGTTTTTTTCATTTGAATGCATTTCCACTATTAGGTGAAAGTTAGATTTTTGATTTAGTAATATGGAGCTAGGGATAGGAAAAATAATTTCAAAACTAGTTAGATGATCATAAAATGCATTTCTTAATCTTTTAAATAGTAAAATTGTTTTATCTAAGTTTCTTAATTCAAGAAAATATGTCGTTTTATATTTATTTTTAGGTTTTAAATTTAAATTTGCTTTAGTAATTATTCCAAAAATACCCTCAGAACCACAAAAAATTTTCCACAATTTAGGACCAAAGTTATCTTTCTTTAATTTACTTAAAAAATTTAAGACTGTTCCATCAGACATTACAACTTCTAGTCCATTTATATGATCTTCAATATTTCCATATTTTAGTGTTTGAAGCCCACCAACATTGGTTGAAATATTTCCTCCAATCGTGCATTTATCACTAGGGGCAATGTTGACCGGGAAAAACAAATTTTTGGATAATGATTTTTGTTGAATTTTTTGAAGCGTAACTCCACTTTCAACAGTCATGATTAAATTATCTGTATCTATTTCTAAAATTTTTTTCATTTTAGAGAAGCTAATGAATATATTTTTAGATTTTTTATCAGGTTTTGTGCCATCAACTCTATTTGTTTCTCCCCCCAGAGGAATGATGTTCAAACCATTTTTTTTTGAAAACTTTACTATATTTGAGACTTCTTTTGTATTTGTGGGGAAAGCAATTATTCTATTGTTATTTTCCCTAACTATTTTTGGAAATTTCATTTTGATGCCCTTTTTAAACGATCATTAATTGCTTCACCAATGTCACGATGAGGAATAGGGGCAATTGATATTGTTTTAAAATTTTTATTTTGATCTGCTAAAAAAATAAAATGATATAAATTTTTAGCAGCTTCATTGAGACTTCCTTTTTGACTTAGATTTTTAAATTCTTTTTTATGTTTTTTTCCAAAATTTAGATAGGCAGTTTTATTTAGTGGTTTTTTCACATCTAAGTAAATCTTTTTGTTTGGTGAATAGTGTTTTTTAGAAGTTCCTGAAAAAAACTTCTCACCATTTTTCTTTGTACTAATATAAGGTAATTCCTTTTTAAGCTGTTCTATGCTTATTTTTCCTGGTCTGATAACCTCTAATTCACTATTACGTATTTTTACTAGAGTTGACTCTAGTCCAACGCTGCATTTACCCCCATCAATTATGAATAAATTAGTATCTTTAAATTGTTCCGCTACCATCTTTGCATTAATTGGACTTAATTTTTTAAATTTATTTGCTGAAGGCATTACCAAAGGTGAGCCTATTTTTTTTATTACCTCTATTGTAAAATCGTTTCTTGGTATTCTAACAGCACAATCATTATTTAGAGTTAGTGATTTTGGAATTTGAAGTGATTTTCTCTTTAAAATTAAGGTAATTGGACCAGGCCAAAATCTTTTAGCTAAAATTTCGTTTTCTTGATCTAAGAAAAAAAATCTTTTGACCATTTTTATGTCAGAACAATGAAATATCAGTTTTTTGTGAAGCGGCCTATTTTTAATCTGATAAATCTTGTTTGCAGATTTTATGTTTGTGCCAAGACCTGCTAAGCCATAGACTGTCTCAGTAGGAAGACTTACCAACTCTTGATTATTAATTTTATGTTTAATTATATTAAATAGAGATGGTGAAAAATTTTTTTTTACAATTATCGTCATAATTTACATAATTAGATATATTTTTAGTGTAAAGCTTAGATCTATTACTATTATTTTACTACTTTATGAAAATTTGCGCCATTATTCTTTCTGCAGGTAAAAGTAAAAGATTCAATTCAGATTTACCAAAATTTGTTCACTCCATTTCGGGAAAGCAGTTAATTGATTTTAATATAGAAGCTTTAGAAAAAAATAAGAATATTAATCAAATAAAGATAATAACAAGCAAGACAAATTCTCATTTTATTGAAAGTAAAAATAAGGAGCTATTTATACAAAACCCTATTGATGGAACAGGAGGGGCGATCAAACAATTTTATAATTCTAATAAGAATTTTGATTATTATCTAGTTCTTCTAGCCGATACGCCAATATTTGATTATAAAATTATCAATAATTTTTTATCTGATGGAATTAAATCAAAAGTTGATATTTCTGTATTATCTCAAAATGCCAATAACCCCAGTGGATATGGCAGGATAATTCTAAATAAGGACAGGCTAATAAAGATAGTAGAAGAGTCGGACTGTAATGCAGACGAAAAAAATGTCAAATTAGTAAATACAGGTATTTTTTTAATATCAAAAAAATCTATCAAGAACGTTTTTAGTCTTATAAAAAATAAAATAAAGAAAGAATACTATATCACAGATTTAATAGATATTTCTCATAAGCAGAATTTGAAATTGAAAGCTTATATAAATGATAAATCTCCTATATTAGGAGTAAATAATTTTAAAGAATTAAATGATTTGGAAAAAATTTCACAAGATATAATCAAATCCAAATTAATAAATTCTGGTGTAAAAATTTTACATCCTGAAACGGTATATATAGAAACTGATGTTCAGATATCAAAAGATGTTATTATAGAGCCTAATGTTGTTATCAAAAAAGGAGTTAAGATTTTAAAAGGAACTACTATTAAATCATTTTCATACTTAGAAAATTGTTATGTTGGAAAAAATTGCTTAATAGGACCTTTTGCAAGACTAAGACCAGAGGCTATTTTACAAGATGATGTTAAAATAGGTAACTTTGTTGAAATAAAAAATTCTAAGTTGGCAAGTAAAGTTAAAGTTAATCACCTATCATATTTGGGAGATAGCACGATTGGTAAAAACTCTAATATTGGAGCTGGCACTATAACTTGTAATTTTGATGGAAAAAATAAATTTCATTCAAAAATTGGTGATAATTGTTTTATCGGTACAAATTCCTCAATTATTGCTCCGGTTAATATTGGTAATAATTCATACATTGCCGCAGGATCGGTAATTACAAAGAATGTTCCCAAAAATTATTTTTCCATAAGTAGGGCGAAGCAAAAAAATTTGAAAAACTTTAAAAGATAATGTGCGGTATTGTAGGTATCCTAAATTCTAAATCTTTAAAGGTAGATGCGATAGAAATTTTAAAGAAATTAGAGTACAGAGGATATGACTCTGCAGGCATTTCATTATTTTCTGATCAAAAAATAAGAACTATCAAAAGTGTAGGTAAAATTTCAAATTTAGAAAATAAATCTAAAAATATATCTGACAAGATTTTTTCTGGGGTCATTGGGCATACTCGATGGGCAACACATGGAATTGTAAGTAGGAATAATGCGCACCCCTTTTCTAATGAAAACCTAACATTGGTGTGCAATGGTATAATTGAAAATTATTCAAAAATTCAAAATCGATATAATGAAATTCCAAAAAATATTAAATCTGATACTGAAGTTAGTTTTTATTATTTGAGTTATTTGATTGATAAATATAAGGATGCTGATGATGCAATTAAAGTTTTTCAAAAAACAATTCGAGGAAATTTTGCATTTGTTATTTTCATAAAAAAAAATAATTGCTTTTATGTTTTAAAAAATGGCAGTCCCATAGCAATTTCAAATAAAAATAATTCATTTTATATATGTTCTGACTCATCAATTCTTTCCAACTATCATGATACAATTTTTCACTGTGAGGATGGAGATATAATTAAAATAAATAAAAATAAAATTAGCTACCTGAACAAAAAAAATAAAATTTTATTTCAAAAAAATATCTCATACCTCAACCCCTATGATAAAGCTAATTTTCAACACTTCATGTTAAAAGAAATACATGAACAACCTAGCGTACTAAAAAGTACACAATCAAAATATAATTCTGAATACTTTATCGATTTTGAGTTAAAATTTAAATATCTCTTTGAAGTGGATAAAATTGTATTAGTAGGCTGTGGTACTGCCTATCATGCCGCAATGGTGGGAGAATATTATTTTAATCATTTTACTAATAAAGAAGTGAGTGCAGAGTTAGCTTCAGAACTGAGATATAAGAAAATTCATAAAAATAAAAAAATTCTCTATGTTTTTATCTCACAATCAGGCGAAACAATGGACACATTAATGGCATTAAAATATGTCAAAAAAAACAATCACAAATCATTAGTTATTACAAACTCTTTAGTAAGCAGTATGGTGAGAGAGGCTGAAGTTACTATTCCCACATATGCTCAAAAGGAAGTAGGGGTTGCCTCAACTAAGGCCTTTACTTGTCAATTACTTAGCCTAGCTAACTTAGCACTTGAAGTTGGAAAAATGGAAAAAACTATTACTAATCAAACTTATAAAATGAATATTAATCTATTAAATAAACTACCTTTAAAAATTGAAAAACTTATTAAAGAATTTACTCCTAGTGCTAAAATAATTTCAAAAAAATTATCAGAAGCAAATGCTTGTTATTTCATTGGCAGAAATATTGTATACCCCATTGCTCTCGAGGGTTCTTTAAAGTTAAAAGAAATTTCTTATATGCACAGTGAAGGCTTTCCCGGAGGTGAGATGAAGCATGGACCTATTGCCCTAATAGACAAGAACTCGATTACAGTATGTCTTATTCCTAATAATGATTTATTTGAAAAATCTTTATCAAATGCTCAAGAAATCTCGGCCAGAAATGGAAAAATTATAATTTTATCAAGTGTAAAAAATATGAGCAAAATTAACGGAGAGATTAAAGTGATTAATATGCCTAAAGAAAACATTATTGACACACCTTTCATTTATACTATTCCCCTTCAATTAATTTCATATTATTTTGCTTTAAGTGAAGGAACTGATATTGATCAACCAAGAAATCTGGCAAAATCAGTAACTGTAGAATAGATGCAAGTTTTAAATAATTTAATTTCAAATAATAAAGCAATTGCAGATATTTTAACTCAAATATCAATTACCAATGTTAAGTTAAGCAGTAATACTCAAGATATTTCAAATTATCATAAGTATTTTTTGCCCAAAAATTTAATCAAGAATACTGAAAAGTTTACTGTGCTTGATACTTATGGAATTTTAAGTAAATCAAAGCTCTTACTCAGAGAGCCAATAATTGGTAGTCAAATAAGTTTTTGCCATACTGAGAAAAATCATTCTCAGGTAAATGAAGAAATGGGAATATTTCTAAAATCAGAAAATGATAAAATCTTTTATTCATATATTTTCGAAAATTTAGATCACAAATATTCATCTTCTTTTTTTACTAATTTAAAATCTAAAAATATAAACATAATCTTTCCAAATAATACTACCGCCCACCTTATTGCTGATAATATTGTCACCCTTAAGTCCTATGCAAGAAAGGTATTCAATCATAAAATTAATGAAAATAAAATATTAACTTGCCATCTTCCGTTAGAAATTTCAATTCTAGAAAATAATAAATTAAAAAAAACTATTTCAATTAAAAATAAAAGTTTTTTAGGAATTTGTTATCAACTTGCAAACTTCTTACATATTTTTCTAAAAGATCCAAAAAATAATATTAAGTCAAGCGATAACTATATCAACTATATCAATAAAATATTTTTTACATTTTATAACTTTTTGCCAAACTTTTTAAATTCCCATATTTTTAAATTCTTACTGAGGCTCTCGGGACCATTTTCCTTTTCTAATCAAATTTTAGAAGTTAACAATTTTTATACAGAGCAAAATTATTTTTTTACAAATGCCATAGATGACAATCAATCAAACTCTATATTTGTTAAAGGTAATTTTTTACCTGATATAAAAATTGAAGGTTCATTAAAATCGATATACTCATTATTAAAAAGTGAGTCTAATCTTATTTGCTCTTCTAATTTGTCCCCAAAACAAAAAATTAATACTATATTATTAGCTAACTCTTCTTCTAACAATCAATGCGATGCTAAAATTAATGATAGCGCTTACGATTTATTGAATTTGGACTTTTGCTATTATTTAGTATCGTCATCTGGTGTCATTACCATGGTTGAATTAAATTCAAACCTTAAAAAGAAATCTCCAGTTTTCTCACAAAAATTTAAATATATAGATCCTCAGCAAAAAACTCTTGATACATTTGACGCTAATAAATTTAATCCTTCTTTACCTAAGTTTTCTTTAAAGTTTCCTTTTCTTCAAAAAAACTAATAAAAACTTTAATTTAATATTATTAACAATATAATCCTCTGCTCATGAAATGGTCAAAAAATAGTTGGAAAAGTTATGAGGCAAAACAATTGCCTACTTATTCTGATGAAAATAAGTTAAATAGTGTTCTCGATAGTCTATCTTCAATGCCGCCTTTAATTTTTGCTGGAGAAACTAGATCTTTAAAATCACAAATATATCAAGTTCAAAAAGGTGAGGCTTTTTATCTTCAAGGCGGAGATTGTGCTGAGAGTTTTAGCGAATTAAATCCTAATACCATAAGAGATACCTTTAAGCTGATACTCCAAATGGCTGTTGTCTTAACTTATGCTACCAATACACCAGTTGTAAAATTAGGAAGGATCGGAGGACAGTTTGCAAAACCTCGAAGTTCTGATTTTGAGGAAAAAGATGGATTAAAACTTCCAAGCTATAGAGGTGATATTATTAATTCACACGAATTTACAAAAGAGTCTCGTGAACCAGACCCTCAAAGAATGATGCAAGCTTATAATCATTCAGCAGCAACATTAAATTTATTAAGAGCGTTTGCCCAAGGGGGATTTGCTAGCTTAACTCAATTAAATAAATGGAATTTAGATTTTGCTAATAATTTTGAGTCTACTCAAAAATACAAATCAATCTCTCAGAAAATTGAGGAAAGTATTAAATTTATGAATGCTTGCGGAATAAATGAAAAAAATACTCGTGAACTTCGTGAAACAGATTTTTATACAAGCCATGAAGCCTTACTTTTACCTTATGAGGAAGCTTTTACTCGTATAGATAGCACAACAGGTGATTGGTATAATGTAAACTCTCATTTTCTTTGGGTAGGAGATAGAACAAGAGATCCTGATGGCGCACATATACATTACTTAAGTGGAATTAAAAATCCTCTTGGACTAAAGGTTGGCCCATCGACAAATATTGATGATTTAAAGAAAAATATTGAAATTCTTAATCCTGAAAATGAGGGGGGAAGACTAACTTTAATAGTCAGAATGGGTGCAGAAAAGATTCAATCTACTTTTCCACAATTATTAAAAGAAATTGATAAATTAGGCCTTAATATAACTTGGGTTTGTGATCCTATGCATGGAAACACATCTACGAGCAATTCAGGTTATAAGACAAGAGCAACAGAGAATATTTTAAGTGAAATTAAGTCGTTCTTTGAGATCCATAAATCTCAAGGAAGTATTCCTGGAGGTGTGCATCTAGAGCTTACAGGTCTCAATGTCACAGAATGTGTTGGTGGACCTGATGAAATTAAAGATGAAAATTTAGGAGATAGGTACCATACTTTTTGTGATCCAAGACTTAATGTTAATCAATCCTTAGAATTATCTTTTTTACTAGCTGATCTTCTGTCAAATGGTGATATCGTTTAATTTTTTTATTCAATATGAATAATAAAATTAACAAAGACTTTATAAATTCCTACACTGATAATTATTTTTTAAAATCCAAACAGATTATAAAAAAATATGGAGATTTAGATGTTACTTATGCTGTCTTTATTAGAAGACCAGGCATTGTTGCTCTTAAGTTAGCGATTGATTGGATAAAGGCAGTAGCCAAAGAAAGAAAAATAAAAATACAAACTAAAACTCCATATAAAGAAGGTGAATATTTTGGTGCAGGAGAGCCAATTCTTTACATTAAAGGTTCATTTCAAAATATTGTTGATCTTGAAACTCTTTTTTTACAAAAGATAGGGCCTGCATGTATAGCCGCTGCTAATGCCTATCAAATGTGCATTGACCTTCCGAAAACTTCTTTTATTGCAATGGATGCTAGACATTGTGCTGGTTCCGAAATGTCTGAATTAATGTCCTACGCTTCCTCTGTTGGATCGAAGGCTGCAAAAAAAAATAAAGCAATGGGATTTGTAGGAACATCTATATCAGCAACTTCTCATTTTTTTCCATCTAATAAAGCCTTAGGGACCATGCCGCATGCAATAATAGGATATGCAGGTTCTACATTGGAAGCAGTGAAGATGTTTCATCAGACCTTCCCAAAAAATGATTTGGTAGTATTGCCAGATTATTTTGGAAAAGAAATTACTGACTCTATACAAGTATGTAATTACTTTGATAGTTTATCTAAAAAAGGAAAGGTATTAATTAGATTGGATACACCAAGTGGAAGGTATGTAGAGGGCTTAGATATGGCAAAGTCCTATGAAGTACTAGAAAAATTTGCACCCGGATCTATTAAAGAATACCGTTCTGATGACGAACTGAGACATCTTGTAGGACCGGGCGTTTCGGCTTCAGCAATATGGCATCTTAGATCTCAGTTAGACAAGTTTGGTTTTAAAAAAGTTAAAATTATTGCCTCAAGTGGTTTTACAAATAATAAATGTCGAGCTATGGCTTTAGCAAAAACACCCATAGACATAATAGGGACGGGCAGTTATTTGCCTGAAAAATGGTCAGAAACTTATGCTACAGCAGATATTATTAAGTATGGAAAAACCCCACGAGTAAAGGTGTCTAGAGAGTATTTACTAAAAAAAATAAAATGATAACAACACGGTTTGCTCCTAGTCCAACTGGAAATCTTCATTTAGGAAATTTAAGATCCTGTTTCTTGAATTGGATTTATTCCAGAAAAAATAATGGAAAATTTATTCTCAGGTATGACGATACTGATCAAGAAAGAAGCAAGGAAGAATTTGTTCTTTCTATTGCTTCAGATTTGAAATGGTTAAATATAGATTATGATGAAACTTACTTCCAAAGTAAAAGAGTTGATCGGTATAATCAAATATTTGATCAACTTATCTCTAAAAAATTAGTTTATCCTTGTTTCGAGTCTAATGAGGATCTTGAAATTAAAAAAAAATTACAGTTAAAAGCAGGCAAACCTCCTATTTATGATAGAGAAGCATTGAATTTAACCAAAGCAGACATTGAAAAAGAAATATTAGCTGGCAAAAGTCCTTACTGGAGATTTAAATTATCTCAGAATAAAGTTCAATGGAATGATTTAGTGAAAGGGAAAACTGAAGTAGATTTATCTTCTCAATCTGATCCTGTTTTAAGAAGGGCAGACGGAAGTTATTTATATCATTTTCCAAGTGTAGTGGATGATATAGATATGAAAATTACTCATATTATAAGAGGTGAGGATCATTTATCTAACTCTGCAGTCCATTTGGAAATTTTTCAAAGCCTAGATTCACAAGCACCCAGTTTTGGGCATAATCCATTGATGTTAAATGAAGATGGAACAAAGTTAAGCAAAAGAAATGTTGACTCAATTTCTATTAAAAAATTTAGAGAACAAAACTTTTCAACAGAAAGTATTCTATCATATTTGTATTCCGTAGGCCTTAATGCAGACTATAGTTTTAAGGAAATATCCAAAAAAAAGTATGTTGATTTTGATTTATCAAAAATATCAAAAAATCTTCCTAAATTAGACTTATCTAAAATTAATCACTTCCAAAAACTTACGCTAAGAACATTCAACCTAAAGGAATTGCTAGATGAATTTAATAATTTGGCTCAATTTAATATTAAAGAAACTGAGTGGAGTTTAATTAAAAATAATGTTGATAAATATGATGATATTTTGGAGTTTCTAGAAATCATTAGAAGAAAAAGAGTTGAAAAAACACCTTCAGATATGTTTGTTAAATTACTACTTGCTAACTTAAATAAATTTGATGGTTTAGACTTTGAAGGATATACCAAGCAACTTATTCAATTAGACTCTAATCTTACAAAAAAGGATATTTTTATTAATACAAGGTATCTTCTCACCGGAAATGATAATGGTCCTTCTGTAAAAGATTTATTTGAATATTATGGATTTACTGAAATTAAAAATAATTTAAATGACTTTAAAACTCTTTAATACTCTTACGAAAACTAAAGAAGACTTCATTCCTATTAATAAAAATTCAATTAAGATGTATGCTTGTGGGCCAACTCTTTATAATAATCCACATATAGGAAATTTTAGACCTATAATTGTTTTTGATATTTTATTTAGAATACTTCAATTAAAATTTGGAAAAGAAAATGTTACTTATGTTAGAAACATTACTGATATAGATGATAAAATAATAAATAAAGCAAATGAACTTAAAATTTCAACTAATCAATTAGTTGAAGAAGCTCAAAAAGTTTATCATGAAGATTTAAATCATCTCTCAATCTTAGAGCCAACATACGAACCAAAAGCAACAGAATATATTTATAAAATGATAGATATGATCAAAATATTAGTTGAAAAAGAATATGCGTATGTATCCTCACATCACGTCTTATTTGAATCAAAAAAATTTAAAGAATATGGCGCTTTATCAAAACTATCTTTTAAAGATATTATTAACGGGGCTAGAGTGGAAGTAGCAGAATATAAAAAGAATCCAGAAGATTTCGTATTATGGAAACCCTCAAAAGATAATGAACCTTATTGGGAAAGTCCATGGGGCAAAGGAAGACCTGGGTGGCATATTGAATGCTCAGCCATGATTGCAGAACTATTAGGACCTACTATTGATATCCATGCCGGTGGTCTAGATTTAATTTTTCCACATCATGAAAATGAAATAGCCCAATCGACCTGTTGCCACGATCAGAAGATGGCTAATTATTGGCTTCATAACGGATTTATTAATTTTCAAGGGGAGAAGATGTCAAAATCTTTGGGAAATATTACAATTATGAATGAGCTTTTGACCCATCATAATCCCACATCAATCAAATATGCGATTTTAACAACGCACTATAGACAACCAATTGATTTCTCAAATGACTTATTAAAATATTCATCAAATATTGTTTCAAAATGGAGAGATTTCATACAAGAGTCTACCAACAACGATTTAGATCAAGCTTTTTTAGAAGCCTTAGAGGATGATTTAAACACCCCTCAGGCTCTTATGAGATTACAACAAATTTTCAATGAACTCAAAAAATCACCTAAAGATAAAGAGCTTTCTAATTATTTTAACAATGGATTGTCTATTTTGGGCTTGATACCTCATTATCAAGATTTAGAAATAAACCTTGATAATGATCACATTGAAAATATGATAACTCGCCGAGCCGATGCGAAGTTAAATAAAAATTTTGAAATAGCCGACCAGATTAGAGAAGAACTCTTAAAAGAAGGAATTATTTTAGAAGATACAAAAAGTGGAACAAAATGGAAGAAAATATAAATCCAAATAAAATATTTTTTTTTGATACTACTTTAAGAGATGGTCAACAAACAACAGGAGTTGATTTTTCAGTAGATGATAAAATAAAATTTTCTTCAGCTTTAGATGAGTTGGGAATTGATTATATTGAAGGCGGATGGCCAGGTTCTAATCCTACTGATGATAAGTTTTTTCAATCATCTATTAATTTAAATAAGTCGAATTTAGTTGCCTTTGGAATGACAAGACGCCCATCTACTAGCGTTTCTAATGACCCAGGTTTGAATAGTTTAATTAACACAAATGTAGGTCATATATGTATTGTTGGCAAATCTTCAGCTTATCAAGTTGAAAAAGCATTGGGAATTTCCAAAGAAGATAATCTTCAAATGATTGGTGAAAGTATTCAGTACATTAATCAAAAGGGCATTGAATCAATGTATGATGCAGAGCATTTTTTTGATGGTTATAAGTTAGATCCAGAGTTTGCAATGAATTGCTTGCTTGAAGCTTATAAAAATGATGCTAGATGGATAGTGTTATGCGACACTAATGGTGGAACATTACCCCATGAAGTAAAAAGAATTGTATCAGAAGTTATCAAAAAAATTCCCGGAGAAAGACTCGGTATCCACGCTCATAATGATACAGAAAATGCTGTAGCTAATTCCTTGGCTGCTGTCATGGCAGGAGTTAGACAAGTACAAGGAACTATCAATGGACTTGGTGAGCGATGTGGAAATGCAAATTTAGTCTCAGTCATACCTTCAATTTTATTAAAGACAGAATTTGATTCATCTATTCCGAGAGAAAATCTCACTTTATTAAAAAAAACATCTCTTTTACTAGATGAAATCCTAAATCGAAGCCCAAATACCCAACAGCCATATGTAGGAGAGAATGCCTTTTCTCATAAAGGAGGCCTTCATGTTTCGGCAATTAATAAAGATCCAAAAACTTATGAGCATATAGACCCTCAATTAGTAGGTAATACAAGAAAAATAGTGATTTCTGATCAATCTGGTCGTTCAAATGTTATATCCCTTTTGAATACAGTTGGCATTAACCCTGACGATCATAAAGATAAGTTAGATTTACTTTTGCAGAGGATAAAGGACAAAGAGTTTAAGGGGTATGCTTTTGACCAAGCACTTGCAAGTTTTGAAATTTTAGCAAGAGAGACACTCTTTGGAATACCAAACTATTTCGAATTAATAAGATTTAAAGTTATAGATGATAGAAGATGGAATGCGAGAGGAGACCTAGTTACAGAGTCTGAAGCAACAGTGAGAATTATTGTTGATAAAAAAGAATACATGAATGTCGAGATTGGAAATGGTCCTGTTAATGCACTTGAT
Organism: Pelagibacteraceae bacterium; assembly: GCA_008638215.1. Lineage (GTDB taxonomy): Bacteria > Pseudomonadota > Alphaproteobacteria > HIMB59 > HIMB59 > HIMB59. Next base: position 10,315 of record VTPN01000004.1, on the reverse strand, counting down.
AAGGCTTTAAGAAAATCTCTAATGAGTTTCTATCCTGTTCTAGAAGATTTAGAACTTACTGATTTTAAAGTTAGAATTCTTTCATCAGAAAAAGGTACTGATGCAATAGTAAGAGTTATTATTGAATCTAAGGATAAAGAAGGTAATTTTTGGACTACTGTGGGAGTTTCAACTAATATCATTGATGCTTCCTACAATGCATTAAGAGAAAGTTTAATTTTTAAGTTAATTAAAAATTCTTGAAAAAAAAAATTCAATTTCTTTTAAATAAACCTCAGTTATCTGAAAATATAGGAATGTCTATTCGATCTCTTGGGTGTTTTGGTTTTGATGATATTAACCTAATAAACCCAAAAAAAGTATGGCCAAATGATAAGGGCATTAGGTCTTCAAAACATTTTGAGTCAATAGCCAAAAAAGTTAAAACGTTCAAATCAATTCCTGAAGCAATTGCTAAATCAAATATGGTTATAGCCACTTCAGTTAGAAGAAGGGACTTATCAATTCCATTAATCAATTTTGAGGATATTGAAAAATTAGATTCTAAAAAAATTACCATTCTATTTGGCCAAGAAAATAATGGCTTAAGCAATAAAGAAATATCTTATGCTAACTATATCTTGACCATTCCTACTCAAAAAAATAAATCTCTTAATCTTTCCCATTCTGTTGCCCTTGTGGCCTATATGCTAAGCAGGCCAACTTCGGTATCAGAAGAAAAAATTTTTCAAAACGGCCTCAAATCCGAAGAGACGGAAAAATTTATCAGTTATTTAATGCAATTATTAAAAAATCGCCGATTTACAACTATAAAAGCCAAAGCAGAGAATTTGGAATTGACGCTCAGAAGTTTTATCAAATCAACAAATATTGATCAAAAAATGCTAAAAACAGCCTATGGTATCATTAAATTTCTCACAAAATAAATTGACTTAAAACACCAAATCTATATAAAACACCAATTCATGACAAAAAGAGCATCTTCAAAACACAAAATTGATAGAAGACTTGGTTTAAATTTATGGGGTAGGCCTAAAAGCCCTTTTAACAGAAGACCCTATGGTCCTGGTCAGCATGGTCAGGCAAGAAAAAGAAAACTATCTGATTTCGGAGTTCAGTTAGCCGCAAAACAGAAATTAAAAAAATATTATGGAGATATCACTGAAAAGCAGTTTCTAAAAATATATCAAGAAGCATCAAGAAAAAGGGGTGACACGAGCCAAATTTTAATTGAACTTCTAGAAAGACGTCTTGATGCCGTAGTATTTAGGCTTAAATTTGCTCCTACTGTATTCGCTGCTAGGCAATTAGTTAATCACGGACATGTTATGGTTAATGGTAAAGTGATAGATAAGAAATCTTATCAAGTAAAAGATGGTGACGAAATTTCTTTACAACAAGAAAGCCAAAATATCCCAATGATTATTCAAACACTAAGTTCAAATGAAAGAGAGGTTCCTGAATACTTACAATTAGAAATCTCTAAATGTTTAGGTAAGTTTATTCGTGGTCCTCAGCTGACTGATGTTCCTTATCCGGTTCAAATGGAACCAAATTTAGTAGTTGAATTTTATTCTAGATAATAAAATTAGCTTATTTCAGTTTTAATTCCTCTAGTATTAAATAGCTCAATTAATTCTCCAGACTCAGCCATTTCTTTCATTATGTCACAACCACCAACAAATTCTTTTTGAATATAAAGCTGAGGTATTGTAGGCCAATTTGAGAAAATTTTAATTCCTTCTCGAATTTTCTCATCATCTAAAACATTGCAATGGCTAAAATTTACTCCACATTTCTTAAGTATCGCACTAGCCACTGATGAAAAACCGCACATAGGAAAATCAGGATTTCCTTTCATAAAAAGGAATACTTCATTTTCCCCAATCATTTTTTCAATATTTTCTTTCGTTGTATTGTCTAGTTCCATTAAGTTGTACCTTTCGTTTTAAGTTGCATAGCATGTAATTCTGAGTCCATTAATCCTTCTAATGACTGATAAACTAATTGATGTTGTTGTATTCTAGAAAGACCATTGAATTTTGAACTTTCAATAGTAACTGAATAGTGGTTGTTATCTCCGGCTAGGTCCTCGACTATAATTTTTGACTCTGGAAACTTATCAGCAATCAAAATTTCTAATTTTTTTTGTTCAATGGGCATTTAATTAATAATTTTAGCAAAGTTTTTATAATATTTCTCAATCATATCAGAATAATTAAATTTTTTGGAATTTATTTCAAAACTATCTAATTTAACTTGACCTATAGATAAAAAATTAATTCGCTCTTTCTTGAACATGGAAACTATTCTATCTTTATTTTTTGGATCAATGGTTAAGATATAGCCTGCTGAGTATTCACAAAAAACATCTTTATCATCATCTAACATTATAGAAAATCCAAGTTTTTTTTGAGTCATTTTCATTAAAGACATAAACACACCCCCTCTGGATATGTCATTACATGACTGAATAAGATTTTTATCTGCAGCTTCTTGAATCAATTTAGCAGTTTTTATTTCTAAATCGATGTCGGGCATGCTTAATTCATTATATTCAGAAATTGAACTGACAATTTTTTGATCTTGAAGATAATAGGGGCTGAAGTCAATCCCGAGACTGTTACCTAATAAAATTAACTCATCATCTTCATTGATAAATTTATTTTGTAATATTTTTTTCCAATTTGAATTACAGCCAACCATTCCAATTACGGGAGTAGGATTTATTGGTCTATCATTAGTTTGATTATAAAGAGAAACGTTCCCGGATACGATCGGAGTGTCTAATTTTTTAGCTATATTGGATAAACCAGTAATAGATAAAACGATCTCGCCCATAATATTTGGATCAAGTGGGCTAGCAAAATTAAGATTATTCGTAATAGCCATAGGCTTTATGTTGGAAGCAACAAGGTTTCTATAGGCTTCTAAAACAGTATGAATCATTCCTTTTTCTGGATTTATTCGAATGTAAAGTGGGTTACAGTCAGTAGTCGCACCAATAGCTTTATCAGTATTGTGTATTTTAACCACTCCTGAAGATTGACCAGGTTCTTTAATGGTGTCTCCCATGACAGTCGAGTCATACTGGTTGTATATCCAACTCTTATCTAAATAATTTAAATTATTCATGTAGTTTGATACTGTTTTTTCGATACTTAAATTTGATATATCAAAATTTCTATATTTCCTTTTTTTTGGAAGTGAAAATTCTCGATCGTATTCAGGAGCATCATCAACAATGATATCTACAGGCAAATCTACAACAATTTTTTCATTAGAGGAAAAGACGACCCTTTTAGTGTTTGTTATTTCTCCTATAACTTCATAGTCAATCTGCCACTTTTTAAGTATTTCTTTAATTTTTTCATTATTGTCTTTTTCTATAACAGCCAGCATTCTTTCCTGACTCTCAGAGAGTAAAATCTCATAAGGAGTAAGGGGTTGACGTAAGGGCACCTTATCGAGGTTTATGTGCACACCAACATTCCCTTTCGAGGCCATCTCAACAGAAGACGAAGTAATTCCGGCCGCACCCATATCTTGCATTGATTCAATTAAGCCTGAGGACATTAATTCTAGACAACCCTCCATTAATAATTTCTCCATGAAAGGGTCCCCAACTTGAACAGAGGGTCTTTTTTCATCTTCATCATCTTCAGAAAAAACATCAGATGCCATGCTCGCTCCATGGATACCGTCTTTTCCAGTTTTTGAGCCAATATAAACAATTAAACCACCGATTGTTTTGGGTTTAGAGTAAAAAATTGAGTCATTTTTAACATGACCTATGGCCATGGCATTAACTAAGTTATTGTAATCATAGGATTTATCGAATTCACATTCCCCGCCAATATTGGGAATGCCGATGCAATTTCCATAATGCCCAATACCATGAACAACACCATTTAATAAATATTTTGTTTTATCTGATGATATATTTCCAAATCGAATTGAGTCTAAAGTAGCAATGGGCCTAGCGCCCATAGTAAAGATATCCCTTAAAATTCCTCCAACTCCAGTGGCAGATCCATTGAAGGGCTCTATATAGCTAGGGTGATTATGACTTTCAATTTTAAATGCTATGCCATCATTATCTTTTACATCGATTATTCCTGCATTCTCACCAGGTCCTTGTATGACTATCTCATTATTAGTAGGAAGCTTTTTTAGCCATTTCTTTGAAGTTTTGTAACAACAATGTTCATTCCACATAGCTGAGAAAATTCCCAATTCTTCAATTGTCAGATCTCTTTTTAAGTAGTCTTTAATAACTTTAAATTCCTCTAGTGTCAGACCATGCTGTAAAATTATTTCATCATTCATGATAAAATCGACTCAATAATTTTTTTTCCATGATTTGAGAGATGAAAGTCCTGATAGGCCCTTTCCGGATGAGGCATCATTCCAAGAACATTTTTATTTTTATTTGTAATTCCTGCAATGTTATCAAGGGAGCCATTGATATTTGCATCATCAAGCGAGTATTCGCTACTACAGTATTCAAAGGCAATTAGCTCTTCATCATGTAAATAATTTAATGTTTCTTGATCACAGTAAAAATTTCCTTCGTTGTGAGCTACAGGAATTTGAAGTACTTCATTATTTTGAATATTACAATTAAATTTATTATTGAATTTTTTTTTTATGTAACAGTCTTTTCCTAAAAATTTTATAGATTTATTTTGAATCAATGCACCTTTTAATAAACCAATTTCAGTCAGTATCTGAAACCCATTGCATATACCTAAAAGATATCTTCCATCATTGGCATGGCTTATAACATCCTTAATAATTTTGCTTTTTGAAGCCATTGCTCCAGAACGAAGATAATCTCCAAAGCTAAAACCCCCAGGTAGTATGACTAAATCTACATTGGGTAAAGATGACTCTTCATGCCAGATATTTAATACCTCTCCCTGAGTTAAATCTTTTAGATACGTAAGGGCGTCTCTATCACAATTTGATCCAGGGAAAGTAATTACAGCTGATTTAAAATTCATCCAAGTACTTCGTACTCTTCAATTATTTCATTAACTAATAACTTTTTACAAGCAGCATCAATTTTTTCTAGCCTTTCTCTTTCATTAAGAGAGTCTGGAAGATCAATTTCAATAAGTTTACCTTGCCTAATATTGCTAAAATCTTCAAAACCTAAACTTTTTAACGATTGTTCGATTACTTTACCTTGGGGTTCGAGTATTTGGCTTTTTAATCGAATTAGAATTTTAAATCTCATTATGATTTTATATTCAATCGTTCGAGAACTTCTTGATAAGCTTCTTCAACACCGCCAAGATCTCTTCGAAAGCGATCTTTATCCAATTTCTTATCAGTTTTTAAATCCCATAGTCGGCATGTATCCGGGGAAATTTCGTCAGCAAGGATGACTTTTTTTGTTTTTTTGCAAATGCCGAATTCTAACTTGAAATCAATTAAATTAATTCCAATAGAATAGAAGATACCTCTAAGTATATCATTAATTCTTAGAGAGTATTCATCAATCAATTCTAATTCTTCAAGTGAGCAAAGCCCTAAATTTAAAATATGTTCTGAACTAATGTGTGGATCTCCAAGCTCATCTGATTTAAGACAATATTCAATTAAAGTATCTGAAAGAGGAGTGCCTTCTTTGACGCCAAATTTTTTGGATAATGAGCCAGCAAAATAATTTCTAACTAAAACTTCGATTGGAATAATATCTACTTTTTTTAAAAGTTGAGATTTTTGATTAATTTTTTTCAGGAAGTGAGTTGGGATATTACAGTTATTAAGTAAATCAAATAAATAAGAAGAAATAGAATTATTAATTATACCTTTATTTTTAATAGATCCTTTTTTAAGATTATTAAAAGCTGTAGCATCATCTTTATAAGTAGCAACTACTTGATGAGCTGATTTCGCATATATAATTTTTGCTTTGCCTTCGTATAATTTTTTCATTTTCGAAACCATCTAGATAACTCTTTTAAAGATCAAATCAACGTTTTTAAATAAATTTTTGTTAGTAAAAATTTGATCAATTTTTTTTGATAATTTAAATTTTGATAAAATCGGATGACTAAGTAAATTTACTCTAAAATCAGTTTTTTCATTCCAAGTTTTAAGAGCACATTCCTGAACAATTTTATAGGCATTCTCTCTAGATACTCGATTTTCAATAAGAAATATTAGAACATTCTGCGAAAAAGGAAGTCCCTTTAGTAGCCCTACATTTGCAAGCATATTTTTTTCATGAACGACAAGATTATTTATAATATCAATCATTCTCTGAACAGCAAAATCAAGTGTAATGGTTGCATTAGGGGCATTAATTCTTTCAACACTTGAATGGCTAATATCTCTCTCATGCCAAGTTGTGATATTTTCAAGAGCTGGAATTATTAGGGATCTGATGACTTTTGCTAGTCCAGAAACATTCTCTGATAAGATAGGATTTTTTTTATGAGGCATGGCTGAACTACCTTTTTGCCCTTTTCCAAAACCCTCTTCAACCTCAAGGACTTCTGTTCTTTGTAAGTGTCTTATTTCTGTCGCAAGCCTTTCTAGCGAACTTGCAATTAATGAAAATACACTAAAAAGTTCTGCGTGTCGGTCTCGCGGAATAATTTGTGTGGATACAGGTTCAATTGAAAACTTTAATTTCTTAGCCACTATTTTTTCAACTCTTTGGTCAATGTTAGAGTATGTGCCTATAGGACCTGACATTTGAATAGTTTGAATTTGGTTAATTGCTCTTTTTAATCTCTCCAAATTTCTTTTATTTTCCTCAAAATATCCAAGGATCTTTAGACCAAAAGTAGTTGTTTCAGCATGGATACCATGGCTTCGTCCTATACAAACTGTATATTTATGTTTTATAGCCAGTTTTTTTAGAACTTTGCCATAATCCTCCAAGCCTTTTTTGATAATGTTACTTGCTTGGCTAAGCTGAATGGAAAAAGATGTGTCTAAGATATCACTCGAAGTAAGACCTTTATGAATAAATCTAGAATCTGGTCCTACATATTTTGCAACATTTGTTAAAAAAGCAATAACGTCATGCTTTGTTTTCTTTTCAATTTGTTCAATTTCTCTGACTTTGAATTTAGCTTTTTTTTTAATTTTAGATGTTGTTCCTTTTGGAATTTGACCTAATTGCTCCATTGCTGAGGAGGCAAGAATTTCAATATCAAGCCATATTTGAAATTTATTTTGATCTTCCCAAATATCTTTTAGTATTTTTCTTGAGTATCTTGGTATCAATTATAAAAAACCCCATTAGGAGATTCTGTCAGAATCTCAATTTTATCACCGTTTATATATATCGTATGTTCGTATTGAGCGCTAAGTGTTTTATCTTTTGTCACAGCAGTCCACCCATCATTAAGAATTTTTGAGTGATATTTGCCAGCATTAATCATAGGCTCAACCGTAAAAATCATGCCATCAACAAATTTAATGTTATCATAATCTTTATCATAGTAATGCAGGATGCTGGGATTCTCGTGAAACTTTAGACCAACTCCATGACCACAAAAGTCTTTTACTACGCTAAAATTATTAAGATAAGCTATTTCTTCAATTTTTTTTCCAATAAGGCTTATTGAAGAACCGGCCTTAATTACATTTAAACTTTCAATTAAACAAGCATGAGTAATGTTACAAAGATTTTGTGCTTTGACAGAAATATTCCCAACTTTATACATTCTCGAAGAGTCACCATGCCAGCCATCTATAACGGTAGTCACATCAACATTTAATATATCACCTTCCTCAAGTTTACGATCTTTAGATGGAATGCCATGACAAATAACACGATTTAATGAAGTGCATATAGATTTTGGAAAGCCACGATAAAAAAGAGGGGCGGGCGAACCTCCTAATTTTTTAATTCTATCTAAGCAAAATTTATCAATTTCATCGGTTGTAATGCCTACAGAAATTAAATTATTTAACTCATCTAAAATAGTAGCAGTAATTTTACTAGCTTCTCTACAGGAATTAATTTCACTTGATTTGTAAGTTTTAATTTTCATTAATTTTAATTTGTTTTATCAGATTTATTCCTTTCTTTGAAACGTCACAGGAAAATGCAATAAATTTCACACCATTATTTTTAGCTATGATTGAATTTTCATAATATTCTTCATCAATATCCTTGGCTATAGAAAATATTTCTACATCTTTACGTTGGATTAGGTAAATAAGATAGCAATCGTTACCTTGTTTTGACATTTCTCCTAATTCAATTAAGTGTTTAGATCCCCGAGTGGTTTTAGCATCTGGAAATTCAGATAGGCCTTTTAGTCTCGATAGGGTAACTGATTTTACTTCTATAAAACAATTTTTTCCTTTTGGATTATCTATAAAAATATCTACTCTAGAATTTTTACCATATTTAACTTCTTTTTTAATTTCACCCCGAAGATGATTTAATATTTTCTTTCCTTTGATTGCTTCGTAAATAATTCCATTTGGTAAAGATGTGTTAATTCCAACAAATACTCCATTATGTTTGATAGCCTCCAATCTATAATTTAATTTTGCTTTAGGGTTATCAACTTTAGTTACCAATACTCTGGCTTTTTCGTTAAGCATTCCTCTTAAAGATCCTGTATTTGGGCAATAAGTTGTTATGACATTTCCCTCAACTATTACATCTACAAAAAATCGCTTATAGCGTTTTAGAAAAAAACCCTCTAATATTTTTTCTTTAAATTTCATTTATGGTTAAAAATAATATTAAAAATGCATGCCTTGTAGTTATAGGTAACGAGATTTTAACAGGAAGAACACAAGATAAAAATATAAATCATATAGCAAGAGAGTTATTTAAAGTTGGTATTTTATTAAATTATGTTTGTGTCATACCAGATATACAAAAAACAATTGTAAAAGAAATACGTAGGTTAAAGAAAGATTTTGATTATGTGATAACTACGGGAGGTATTGGGCCTACTCATGATGATATCACTGCTGAGTCCATATCAATTGCTGTTGGCCGTGAATATAAACTACATCAAGGAGCATATAGAGATTTATCTAAATACTACAAAAAAATTAAATCAGAATTAACAGATGCTAGAAAAAAAATGGCTTATATGCCATCAGGTTCTAAATTAATAAAAAACAAAGTGAGTGGCGCTCCTGGGTTTAATATCGAAAACATTTATGTCTTTGCTGGCATTCCATCTATTGTAGAAGCGATGATGAGAGAATTTGTTAAATCATTAAAAAATAAAAATAAGTTTTATAGTTCATCTATTATTACTAAATTATTTGAAAGTAAAATTGCGAATATTCTTACCATTGCAGAAAAAAATTTCACAGATGTCTCAATCGGCAGCTATCCTATTTTTGATGGCAAACCGAGGGGTGTAGAAATTGTTATTACTTCTTTAGTTAATAAGAAAAATGCTCAAAAAGCTAAAAAATTTATACAAACAGAAATAAACAAAATTATTTAAGAATTATTAAATTTAATATAAAACAATAGGTCTCTTGGCGGAGTAGCTCAGTTGGTTAGAGCGGTGGAATCATAATCCATGTGTCGGGGGTTCGAATCCCTCCTCCGCTACCAACAATTTTATTGAAATTCATAATTTTTTAACATATCGTTCGCATTCTGATCGCGGGGTAGAGCAGCTTGGTAGCTCGTCAGGCTCATAACCTGAAGGTCGTAGGTTCAAATCCTACCCCCGCAACCAATTATCCACATATTTCAACCAATTTTATTTTTGTTTTTTATATTTTTTTTTGCAAATGCATTTGACAAAACCTAAAGAAAGTGTAGTTATACTCCTACTAAAAATTCGACTCATTGGGCCATTAGTTGTGCACCAGTGATTCTTGCTCTTTATTATTAGTAAATATGAAATGAATAGACGGTGGGTTTATAACGTTGAATTTCGGCAAAGATAGTTTTTTGTAAAAAAATTATCTCGACATTCGGCGTCTAACCTACGTCAATTTAAAACTTTGTTTTTTATGAGTAGGTAATTCAACTTAAGAGTTTGATTATGGCTCAGAACGAACGCTTGCTGCATGCTTTATACATGCAAGTCGAACGAAGGCCCTAGCTTGCTAGGTGTCCTTAGTGGCGCACGGGTGAGTAACACGTGGGAACATACCTCATAGTACGGAATAACTGCGGGAAACTGTAGCTAATACCGTATATTCCAGTAATGGGAAAGATTTATCGCTATGAGATTGGCCCGCGCAAGATTAGCTTGTTGGTAAGGTAATGGCTTACCAAGGCTCCGATCTTTAGCTGGTTTGAGAGGATGATCAGCCACACTGGGACTGAGACACGGCCCAGACTCCTACGGGA
>VTPN01000047.1 GCA_008638215.1 Pelagibacteraceae bacterium | reverse complement strand
CCCGTTCTGTTTCACGCAATAATCGAATCAATTAATTTTTATTTCTGTTAACGCCTGATTGTTTATTGCTACAAGTAAATGTGTATTATGACCTACCTTTATAGGTCTTAAATTCCTTACGTCTCCATGCAAAACCAAACCAGATTTTCTCGGAGTTTGAGCAGAAAACCCACCTTTTCCATCTCCTTTTAGCCAAAGACCGTAACTGGCATCATTTCTAGGGGTCTCTACTTCAGAATTATAAAGATTACCTGCTACAATTGCGTCTAGATTTCCGTCATCATCAACATCTTTTACAACAACGGCGTTAATATTCGAAAACTGAGCTCGATAAGGAAGTGGACTTACTTTAAACTTACCACCAATGTTTTCTAGATAAACACTAGAAAAGGAGGTGATTTCGTATTTTAAAGATTCATCCAACATTTTTGTGGAGTAAATCTGCTCTAGTGATGCAATGGCAAAGCTATTATAATCTTTAAACTTATCTATAATAGCCGGTATTTGCTCAGATGAGCATTGTCTTCCCCTTACAGGGTACTCTGTTCCATCATAATCATAGCTCAAAACAATATCAAACGTAGAATTATTATCAAAATCGTTTAAATAAACTCTAAAAGGTTTCTCTTCTGAAGCTTTGTATTTATAATTAAGCCCTAAGTTTCCAGCAATAAGGTCTATATCTCCATCATTGTCAAAATCACCTTTTTCAATATCAAACCACCAACCGTATTGTTTTTTCTCAAAAACTTGGTTTGTAATTTCTACAAAAGACTTTCCAGAATTATTTTTAAAAACCCTAATAGGCATCCATTCGCCTGCTATGATTAAGTCGTCCCATCCATCGCCGTCAAAATCAAGCCAATTTGAGGTGGTAACCAATCCTATATTTTTGAGTTTGATTAATTTTTGATCTGTGACATCTACAAATTTAATTTCAGTATCAGTACTTTGATTCTCTAAAATTCTAGAACTAGCTGGGTAAGGGTATTTTTTAGGAGTAAGTCTTCCACCAATAAATAAGTCTAAATCTCCATCATTGTCAAAATCATTAGAGGATATCTCAAGGCCACTTATCCTTGTATCAGGAATGGAAGAAGTATTCCTAATAAAAATAAGACTCCCTTTGTTTTCGTAAAAACGATCTTCATATGCTCTGGAGTCTTGTTTATATTCATTTCCCCCACTTGCAATGTATACATCTTGATCTCCGTCATTATCAGCATCAAATATTTGAATCCCTAAATCTTCATAGTGCCTATCTTTGTCAAAAGCTGGAATTTCAACTTTTTTAAATGTTCCATTTTCTTCTTGAATATACATAGCTGTTGGTTGTCCAAATGCTCCTCCAACAATATAGTCTTCAAGACCGTTACCATTTAAATCTCCTACAGCCAAGGCTGGACCCAATGTAGAATTTTTATGAGGAAGCAATATCTCGTCCTTAAAATCGTCATAAAGATTTTCCTTATGAACATATGGGTCTTCTTGAGTCAAGGTTTCAAATTGTAACTTGTCTTTGACTTGATTTTCTCTTGAAATATTCTCCTTTAAAAGGGCATTGTAAGAAATGGTATGATAAGAATTTATTTTAACATTTTTTAGTTTAGACTGCATCCCGTCTGGCCATTCTATAATTACTTCATCAATCTTAGATGCATTACCTAGTCCAAAATGCAATCTAGGGGAGACTGATGAAAGGTAGCCTCGTGAAAGGCTTAATTCGCGCATTTGGTATTGATTATCAGATGTTTTAATGTGTACCCTAGTCCCTACAGGTATTTGGTTGGATTTTCCTTTAATGTTAAAGGCAACAAAATTAGAATTGGAATTATTGTTTCTATATACTCCAGCTACATCCAATAGATTATTTACAACCAAATCTAGGTCGCCATCATTATCCAAATCACTGAATATTGCGCCGTTTGAAAATGTTTTTTCATCCAGACCCCATTTCGTGCTCATATTTTCAAATCCTTTCTCTTTTTTGTTTTTAAAAATATAGTTTGAAACCTTTTTAGACGGCATTTTTTCTAAATAAGTTAAAAGCTGAACTTCTTCTTCTTTATTCTTGTAGTTGGGATCATTCTCCATTTTATCGAAGAAATCTCTATACTTAGCATAAAAATCTTTGTCGTTCACATTTCTTCGCTTTCCATTGGTTACAAATAAATCTTGCCAACCATCATTATCAAAATCTGCAAATAATGATGCCCAACTCCAATTAGTTGAGGATACACCAGCCCAAACGGCAATGTTGCTAAAATTTGGTAAATGACCGTTTAAATTCCCTTGGTTTAATTGTAAGGAATTTTGCATATACTGGTGATGTAAACCTAAATCAACAGTCCGATAAAAATCAAAACGATTCATGGATAGCATGTTCGTTTTTGAATTAAAATTATCTGGAAAATTCATATCAAGTTGAAAGATATCAATCCAACCATCATTGTTAAAATCCGAAGCATCAATGCCCATTCCAAATTGTGAAGTCTGTTTAATAGAATGAAGAATTTCATTGCTAAATGTTCCATCCCCATTGTTGATATACATATAATCAGGAGAAGCAAAATCATTAGATACATATACATCTGTATATCCATCATTATTTAAATCAGTGGCAATAATCCCAAGTGTAAGGCCAAAGTTGCTGATACCCGCTTCTTTGGTTACATCAACAAAATGGCCGCTATCATTTCTATACAAATGATCAGACTCACTGTGATCGTGATTTTCAATCTTATATTTGTAATAATCAGTGGAGGCTAAGAAACTCGTAGGTGGATAATTCGCTACATATAAGTCTAAATCACCATCTTTGTCATAATCAAAAAAGGTAGAGTGTATACTATGACCTGTATCATCAATTCCATATTTTGAGGCCATTTCGGTAAATGTATTATCTTGATTATTAACGTAAAGAACATTGTTTCTTGGTTCATCCTTTCCGGCTACAGTACAATAAATATCAAGAAAACCATCGTTATTAATATCAATTACGTTAACTCCTGAAAACCAACGTTTGTCTCCTTCAACTCCAGCAGAGTAGCTGATATCTTCAAACTTCATGTTACCCTTGTTTAGATAAAGTTTATTAGGTACCATATTACCAATAAAAAACAAATCTTCTAAACCGTCATTATTAAAGTCTCCTGCTGCAACTCCACCTCCAAAATAAATATAAGGAAAGGTGAAATAATTAAATTTATCGGTTTCGTAAAGATTGTTTGCAAAATCAATGTTAGTAACATTTTGACTCATTTTCTCAAATGGAATTGATTCTTTGTTACAAGAATAAATTATGAGTATTGTAAAAACGTAAAGGCAAATATTTTTCATATCTAAATATAAGAGAAAAAACCTTGCATTTTTTTGCAAGGTTTTAAGTAAAAACTAACAATAAATTAACAACCTTTCCTAGTTATACCCTGGATTTTGGATAAGATTAGGAGCTTTATTTATTTCGGTTTGCGGGATTGGTGAAAAATATTTTTTATCTCTCCAAACCCTTGTTTCACGTATAATATCCTTTGGTTCATACGTATAATCAAAATCAGAGGAACTCTTTCTGTAAGTTGATGGTGTCATTGTACTCCCAGGTTTTTGTACTCCTTTAACTTCGACTCTTTGAGCTTGTTTATTTAGAGAGTAGGGGCCTTCTAACCACCTTCTCATATCAAAAAATCTAGAATCCTCGTTTACCAATTCTTTATCTCGCTCTCTCTTGTAAAGTTCAACAAGAGCAGCTCCAGATTCTGTAACAGCGGGTAATCCATTTCTGTAACGAAGTTTATTCAGCCAACTTTTGGCTTCTTGTTCATTCCCTAAATTCAAATTAGCCTCTACGTAGTTTAACAATACCTCGGTATGACGTAAGTAAGGTGCCGAAATAAATTGATTGTCCGACAAATAACCAGTAGGTGTATCTGGATCAGTAAATTTATTATACCAGTAATGTGTTAGACTCGAAGAGCCTGGATTTTGACCTTTATTTGTATCTACTCCAAACTTAACTGTTCCGTCATTAAATGTATATTCACCTGTTTGAATTTCATTAAATTGATCATATGGAACAGAATTAAGAGGTCTTGGTTTATGTGGTGCACCGTCATACAATATAGTCGCATAAAAACGGGCTTCACGATTTGCGTAAGGGTCACTAGAATGCACAGGATTATCCCAATCAAACAATGTTCCATCTGACATAGTATATTTTGAAACTAATGCTTCTGTTGGTGTTGTGCCAGCCCATTGGTTATAACCATTGGGACCTTGCAATAATGCAAAAAATCCTGGGTCATACCATCCATAATCTTCAGGTCTACCAGTTTTATATGTTCTGGAATCATAACCAAATTCTTTAAAAATACGACCCCACAAAAAGTCAGGATTTAATTCACCTTGTAAAGAAAGATCAAGATAATTTTGTTTGGCGTCTTCAATAGATGCAGGAGTAGTTAAATCTAGATTATACCCAATTGCTACATCTAAAAATGCTTTTGATGCTGCTTTTGCAGCTTCCCAACGGGCATTTGTAGCATCAGTTGTATAGCTAACGAGCTCTTTATTTTGGAAAGAAGACAAAGTTGAAACAACTGAATTTTTAGAAGGGTTGAACAAATCACTGGCAGCATGCGTAAGTATTCTAGATTTTAAAGCTAGAGCTGCTAATTTAGTGGCTCTTGCCTTATTACCTGCATTAGAATCCCCTAAAAGATTAATTGCCATGTCCAGATCTGATACAATCTGTTTTATACTATCCTCAAAGGATGATCTATCCAAAGGTTCACTATCTAAAACTAAAGGATCTAAAGTTAAAACTACACCTCCGTAATTTCTCACTAATTGAGAGTAAAAATAAGCTCGCATGAAGTAGGACTCACCAAGGAGTTTATTAACTTCACTTTCACTCAAACCAGCTTCATTTGCAGTTAACGCATTAATTGCTAAATTACTGCCTCGTATAAATGGGTATAATGACTCCCAATCTATATAGTTTATAGGAGATATTGCATAAGCTAATTGTCCAAAATTAAATTCAGGATTAAGAGACCCATCAACCATTGCTGGTGCGCCATAGTCAGCATATGTATGAAATGCATGATCAGTGAAGGCGTCAGTAGTTATAGTACTCGACAAAGGTCCTGCCCAGGTACCCTGATATAAATCTCGTACAGCAGCATCAGCAAGTTCAGGTGAATTGAATACAGCTTCAGAGGAAACTTCACTTAAAGCTTGTGTTTCTAAAAAATCATCATCACAACTAAAGGTTGTAAATGAAATGAATCCGACAAGACAAATTTTGAATAAAAGATTATTAAATTTCATTTTTTCGTGTTTTAAAAATTAAAATGTTACTTGAACTCCAACTGAGATTCTCTTTAAGCTGGGATAAGCCCAGCCAGATGCAAAGTTGTTAAGTTTATCATCAATATTGGCTCTTGTTTGATTAGCATCAACAAGAGACTGTGCAACCTCTGGATCATAAGGGTAGTCAGAAATAGTAATTAAGTTTGTCCCAGAAAGAGATAATCTAAAACTATCAGCATTTATCATCTTGAGAATTTTTTCATCTAAATTGTATCCAATTTCAAGATTTTTTAGTCTTATGAAATCACGCTTCATCATGTGAACATCGGTTACCATCGAATACCATGCGATTCTATTATTGGATAACCTAGGATATTTAGAATTTGTATTTTCTAATGACCAAGCACGTCCAGAAATATATCTTTGAATGTTCCATCCATCAGAAGACATATTTTCCCATTCAACATTTTGATAGCCACCTGCAGCTCCATTCCAATACATGTTAAAATCAAAATTTTTATATTTTAATGAGGTGTTAAATCCAAATTGAGTGTCAAAAAACGGAGATCCACCAATTCGTGTTCTGTCAGCAGAAGTGATTTTACCATCCCCATTGATGTCAGTAACTCTTACATCACCAGGTTTTAGCTCAGTTGTTAAATCACTATAATCTAATGTGTTTGCATCAACTTCTGCTTGTGATCTGAATATCCCATCGGACTTATAAAGTAATAATCTACTTACGTCTCCTCCCGTTTCTCTTTGCCAAGGACGGTCAGCTAATTCTGGTTCGTCAAGAAAGACAATTTTGCTATTTGAGTCACTTAAATTAAATGAGAAATCGTAACTCAAACCTTTACTAGTCTCTCCTTTGTATCCAAGATTAAGTTCATATCCTGCATTTTCAAACTCCCCAATATTTTGGTTAGGTGGAGTAATTCCAGTGTAACTGGGTAAGGTTACGTTTGGAAGCGTTAATATATCCTCTCTTGTGTTTTTAAAGATATCTAAGCTTAAAGATAACTTACTGTCCATAGCTAATAAATCAAAACCAATATTTCTTGAAGTTTGCGTTTCCCAAGTGATATTAGGATTAGGAATTTTTGTTTCATAAGCTGTTGTATACACATCAGTTAATGCAGTTTGTGAAAAACCATATGAACTTAAATACTGGAATGGAGCTACACTATCACTACCCAATTGGCCGATTGACCCTCGCATTTTAAAAAAGCTCAAGAAATTAGAATCCCAAAACGATTCTTCAGAAAGCACCCATCCGGCTGAAACACCTGGGAAAAATCCATAGCGGCCCTCTTTAGGAAACAAATAAGAACCATCATATCGAAAAACTAATTCCAATAAATACTTATCCTTTTGATTGTAGTTTAGTCGTCCAAAATAATTTAAACGAGCAGTTTCAAAACCAGTCCCATTTGTATACTGACCTTCATTAGATCCAAATGATAAATGAGGTAAATCTGTTGTAAGAAACCCTGTTTTAAAAGCTCTAGTGAAATCCTGAACAGATTCCTCTCTTGTTATACCCCCTAAAAATTTAATATAATGATCTCCAAAATCTTTTTCGTAAGTAAAGCTAAAGGTGGCTGTAATATCAGTAAGACTTATGTTATCCTGAGTTAATTCTGGAGAATCAACACCATTTTCTACTGGAAATAAGCCAGAAGAATCTCTATTTTTCCCATCCCAACTGTATAAAGTATAAGGAGTTACAAATTGTTTCCTGTCTACATTCATTTTATCATAAGAAA
>VTPN01000046.1 GCA_008638215.1 Pelagibacteraceae bacterium | reverse complement strand
GCAATTATCAAGAAAAACTGACTTTTTTGGTGATTTTTCGATTAAATGCAATTTTGTATGCCCTACAATTGATAATAATACCCCTGGCAATCCCGCACCCGCACCCAAGTCAACAGTAAGTAGATTTTTTTCAGGCATGTATTTATGAATTTGTAGGCAATCTAAAAAGTGTCTTTGATCAAAATCTTCAATCGTGCTTTTACCTATTAAGTTCATGTTTTTATTTTCTTCCAATAACAATTTTTTATATTCTAATAATTTGACGATCACCTCAGAGCTATCCAAAAAATTTTCTTTAGTATATTTTTCTAATATGGGGTCAAGCAACCCTATCTCCTTTAAGTTTTTTATGTTTAACAATTTGAAAAAGAGCGCTTGGCGTAATACCTGATATCTTACCCGCATCATATAAATTAACTGGTTTAAATTTATTTAATTTTTCAAGTATCTCTTTGGAGAGTGATGGTATTTTATTAAAGTCGATATTTTTTAAATTCATATTTTTATTTTTATTTAATTGTTCATATGACTTTTTTTCACGGTCATAAAAAACTTCATATTTTGAGTCAAAATATAATTTAGTTAAAAGTTTTTGATTAATCGAAAAATTATAAAACTTTTTAAAAGTCTCAATTGTGGGCTCTAAAAATTTCAATACCTCAAAACCATTTCTAACCTTGCCATCCTTTTTAACTTTTATATTTTTTTTCATTAAATCATTTGGTGAAAACTTTAATGACAAAAGTTTTTTCATGGTCATTGATTCTTCTTTCATATTTTTTTCTAATTGAGAGAACTCTGTCTTATTAAATATTTTTTTATTAATATTCTTTCCAAACCTTTCATAGGAATTATCCGTTCTTAGTTTAAGTCTATTTTCTGCTCTTGATGTAAACATTCGATAAGGCTCAGTTATGCCAAGCTTTGTTAAGTCATCAACTAATACGCCGATATAGCTATTGCTTCTTTCAAATACCTCAGTGTTAAATTTTATCTTTTTTATTTTAATAGCAGCATTGATAGCAGCATATATCCCCTGTCCCGCCGCTTCTTCATATCCAGTTGTTCCATTAATTTGTCCTGCTAAAAAAAAGTTTTCTATTTTCTTTGTTTCAAAATTTATTTTTAATTCTCTGGGGTCTACTGAGTCATACTCGACGGCATACCCAAATTGATCCACCTCACATTTTTCGAGACCTTTAATAGACCGAAGAAACTTTAATTGGATATCGATGTCTAGCGAATTTGATATACCGTTGGGATAAACCAAATCGGAATTAAGCCCCTCTGGTTCTAGAAAAATATTATGGCCATTTCTGTCACCAAATTTAGTAATTTTATCTTCAATTGAAGGACAGTATCTTACACCCTGGGATTTTATGATACCAGAGTACATGGCCGATTTATCTAAATTATCTCTAATAATTTTATGAGTTTTATTATTGGTTTTGGTAATATAACAATTGATATTTTTGTTCGTATTTTGTTTGGTAAAGTAAGATAAGTAAATTCCATTATTTTCTGACGCTTGCGGCTCAAGTACGTCATAATCAATAGATTTTGAATAAATTCTAGGAGGAGTGCCCGTCTTAAGTCTCATAGTCTTAAATTTTGTATTGATAAATTTAGCAAGCTCCTTTGAAGAGCTGTTGCCTATTCTTCCAGCCTCTTTTACTTCTCTTCCAAAATAGATTTTACCATTTAAAAAAGTTCCAGTTGTCAAAATAACAACTTTACACTTTATTTTTCCGACAGAAAGACAGTCAACGCCAATGATTTTATTATTTTTTTCAATAATATTAATAGCCTCATCCTCAATAACATCAATTTTTGAAGCAGTAATATATTTTTTCATATTTTTTGAATATAAATCACGATCAATCTGAGCTCTCACGCCCCATACGGCAGGCCCCTTAGAAAGATTCAATACTCTATAATGAATTGCTGACTTATCTCCTATTTTACAAATAACCCCCCCTAATATATCAACTTCACTTGCTATATGAGTCTTTCCTACGCCGCCAATACTTGGGTTACAAGATAGTTTTCCTAAATCTGATAAGTTTTTTGTAATTAAGGCTGTTTTTAGGCCATATTTTTCAGATATATTGGCCGCCTCCACACCTGCGTGCCCAGCACCTATTACTATTACATCATAATGTTCCACGTGAAACAATCTACTTTCCTATGCAGAAATTACTAAAAACCCTGTCATAAACATCTTCATTATTAATATATCCAAATTCATAAGAAAAATCATCTAATATATTCCTCATTATTTGGGCAATAATTAGAATATCGCTCTCATTTATGACATCATTCTTGTATTGTAATATATTTTCCAAAAAGACAATTTCTTCATCATTAAAGTCAATTTTTTTTGTCTTAGATGAAATATATTTTTTGTGAATTGATGATATCTTTAATTTAGATAAAATAATATCTCTGTCTAAATTATGATTAATTTTGATATTTTTTGATTTATATTGATATTGATCAGATTTTGTTTCTATTAAAGTAAAGTTTTTTTTAATATTAAAATCCCTTTTAATCAAATTCATTTGTTTTTTTGTAGTATACTTATCTGAAAGAATAAAGAAGTGATCAATATCTGATGATATTTGCTGTGCTTTTTTATAACCAACTTTTTCTATTTTGCCTTGTTTATCTCTATGGCCCGCAGTATCAAATAATTCATAATTCTTGCCATCAAAAACAAATTCGTTTGATAAAACATCCCTTGTTGTGCCCTTAATATTAGTAACTATAGCTCTCTCTGAATCAATAATCTTATTAAATAGCGTAGATTTCCCAACATTAACCGATCCGACAACCATAATTTTGCAAACCGTCTTTTCTTTTTTGGTATTCTTTGCTTTTTGTAATATATTATGACATTTATCAAAGAACAATGATGATTTTTTTATAATTTTCTTAAAATTAAACTCCTCATCATCAACAAAATCAATAAATGCTGTAATTTCTGCAAACAAATCCACAATTTCATCTCTTAATACAGAGAGCCCACTTACTGAGTCCCCATTAAAAAGTAATTTTTTATTATATTCTAGAGATGAAAAACTATCATTTGATATTATTTGGTTAATAGCTTTTGCCTGTTTTAGAGAATTTTTACCATTTAAAACAGACCTATAAGAAAATTCACCATTTTTTGCCAATCTAAGGCCTGGGATTTTAAAATCTTTCAAAGTTTCTTCAAATTGACTCGCTATAAGGGGTGAACCATGCAAAAAAATCTCACACACATCCTCGCCTGTGAAAGATTTAGGAGATTTAAAATAAACAACACTACACTCATCCAAAATTTGATCTTCAATTGAAAATAATTTAACAAAATGAACGCGGGAATGATCTTGTTTGAAGTTTTTTTTTGTAAGTTTTTTTAAAATATCAAGAACATCTGGGCCTGAAATTCTATAAGCAATTACAGGTGACTTAACAATAGGGGTAAAGTTAGAATATATAGTTCCTGTCTCAAACAAAGTTTGAAAATTATAGTTTGATAATAACTGTAGTCTAGTAGAGTCTTGTTGATGATGTCCTATAATTATGAGGTTATAGCCAATACCACAACATTAGGCACAATGTTTTTTGCCAGCACAATTTTTATAACGTTGGTAATCACACGATATGCGACATTAGCAAAACTAATCAGAGACAGCAGAACAGAAATTGAAAAAGGTGGGCTTAAATTTAAAAATCCTGAAGAATTTTTATTTCATTTATCTCACTATGAAAAACGCTTAAGATTATTAAAAGCAACCTTATATCTTTCTCTTTGGGGCGGTGTAGAACTTTGTCTTAGTTTTCTATTTGTGTTAGTAAATTATAATTTCATTGCGCTGGTATTTTTCGTCTTACATGTAATATTTATATTACTGTCTTTGATCATTTTGGTATATGAACTTGCTGTTTCTTTCGAAGCATTGGCCGAACATCTTGATATTTTAAAATCCTGGAAAGATAAATTTAAATTAGAATAAAGAATTGAAAATAATTTCAAAAATTCCTAGCTATAAAAAATCCCTTATTTCAAAGAAAAAAGTAGTTGCATATAAGCCACTGAATTTTTCTCACAAGGAATGGAAAAAATATATTTCTGCAAGAAATAGTTTAATTTTAAAAAGTGAAATTTTGATCAAACCAAGAAGTGCAAATTTTTTTAAAGTTAAAGCTGGACAATTTTTTAGAATAAACATTACTTCTGGATCGCAAGTCGGTGATTTAAATTTGTTTAATTTAAAGAACCTCAATGAAAAATTCTTTTCAGGAAAAACAAGGGCTCTGTATGGCACCCATCTTACAACAAAGGATAGATTGTGGAGTTGTTTTCCCTATTTTCGGCCAATGGCAACAATCACTCACGATACTCTTGATTGGTATGGATATGATGCCGACGGGGCGTCAGTACATGATGTTATTGGAACCCGATGTGATCCTTATACTAACCTTCTCTTAAATAAGAATATTTATCATCATTGTTGTCATTCTAATATCTTGAACTCTTTAATTAAAATATCTGGGCTCAAAAAAAAAGAAGCCGAAAAACTTGTTCATGATGTGTTGAATGTTTTTATGTGTACGGGTTTTACCAATGACACTAAACAATATTTTATGAAAGCAAGTCCGGCTAGAGTGGGGGATTATTTAGAGTTTAGAGCTGAGATAGATTTATTGGGTGTTTTGTCTGCTTGCCCCGGAGGAGATTGCTCGTCTTCACATTCATCAGATATAGCAGAATGTTATCCTTTAAAAGTCAATATTTATGACTCCAATTCCCCATTAAATAAGAAAATAGATAAATCTCTTTTATCTAAATTTAGATAGTTATTAGTGGTTCATACTACTGAAAAACTCTTCGTTTGTTTTACAGTCTTTCATTTTATCTAATAAGAATTCCATCGCGTCTACAGTTCCCATAGAGGATAGAATTTTTCTTAAAATAAATACTTTTTGTAAATCACCAGCATCAAGTAATAAATCTTCTTTTCTCGTACCTGATTTTTGAACATCAATTGCAGGATAAGTTCTTTTATCTGATAATTTTCTATCCAGGACTATCTCAGAATTACCCGTGCCTTTAAATTCTTCAAAAATAACCTCATCCATTCTACTTCCGGTCTCAATTAGAGCGGTAGCAATAATTGTCAAGGAACCACCTTCTTCAATATTTCTTGCGGCACCAAAAAATCTTTTTGGTCTTTGAAGAGCGTTAGCATCCACACCACCGGTTAATACCTTACCACTTGAAGGAACAACGGTATTATAAGCTCGGCCTAGTCTTGTAATAGAGTCTAGAAGAATAACTACGTCATATTTATTTTCTGCTAATCGTTTTGCTTTTTCAATAACCATCTCTGCTACTTGGACGTGTCTTGCTGCTGGTTCATCAAACGTTGAACTAATAACTTCACCTTTTACAGAACGTTGCATATCCGTTACTTCTTCAGGTCTTTCGTCAATCAAAAGAACCATTAAGTAGACGTTGGGAAAATTTTCTGCAATTGATTTTGCAATTTTTTGTAAGATAACTGTTTTACCTGACCTGGGAGGCGCAACAATTAAGGATCTTTGTCCAGCACCAACGGGGGCTATTATATCGATTATTCTTGCAGATAAGTCTGTATCTGGTTTTTCCGTTTCTAAATTAAATTTTTTCTCTGGGTAAAGAGGTGTTAGGTTATCAAAATTAGTTTTAAATTTATTATTTTTCTCAACATCAACAAAGTTGATTTTATGAATTTCTACTAACGCAAAGTATCTTTCTCCATCTTTTGGGGGGCGAATAGGACCTTCTAGGGTATCTCCTTTTCGAAGACCATATTTTTTTACTTGATTGGGACTAACATATATATCATCAGGCCCGGGGAGATAATTCGAGTCCGCAGATCGCAAAAAACCAAAACCATCTTGCATTGTCTCCAATACTCCTTCACCAATAATTTCCTCATTTTTTTCAGCAAATTTTTTCAAAACAGAGAAATAAATTTCTTGTTTCTTTAAACCAGAGGCATTTTCAATACCTAATGATTCAGCATAATTTAATAATTCTTGTGGTTTTTTAACTTTGAGTTCGTTTAAATGCATAGTTGGAAATTCCTAAGATCGATAAGGTTAGTTGAGTTATGTTTATAACAAAAATAAAAATAAAAATATATATATTTATATATTAAGTCTTGATGTAGTAAGTCGAGTTATGGGGATTAACAGTTTATTAAATGAAAAAAACCCCATTCTATTGAATAATTTCCACTTAACAACATATGAGGAAAACTTAGTATGAATAGATAATTTAAATCAAAGCTGTTAAGAAGACTGATATTTAATGAATAACTTTATTAATCCACATATTACCAAACAGGTTATTATAGGTACAAAAAGCCCATCAAGAAGAAAGCTTTTTCATGATCTTGGTTTGTCCTTAAAATTTCGATCTGCTAATATCGACGAGAAAAAAGTCAAAAACATCAATAATACTAAATATGATGCTCTAAAAATTGCCGAAGCAAAAGCACACTATTTATCGACTAAACACAAAAATAAAATAATCATAACATTTGATACAACCATATTATTTAGAAAGAAGACCGTATATAAGTGTGATTGCGAGGAATGCTGCCTACAATTACTGAAAAGCTTTGGTAACAAATCCCACAATTTATATACTGGAACGGTTTTTATGATTAATAATAAAATTGTTAAAAAAAACCTTACTCATACAAAAATTAACTTCCATCAAAATTCTCAAGGATTGATTCAATCATATGTCCGTAAAAACTTCTCTAAAATCAAATCTGCTGTTGGCTGTTACAATATTGAAGGGCCAGCTAAAACTTTCTTCCACAGCATCGAAGGAAGTTTTTATAATATAATCGGTTTAGATATTATAAAGTTTTTAAGGGATCTGAGATCTCTCTAATGAATAACACCATTGGTATTGTTGCAGAAAAACTAGGTCATAGTTTATCGCCCTATATTCATAATTATTGGAGCAAAAAATATAAAAAAAATTTTAAATATGAAAAGTTTGAATTAAAGGAAAAAGATCTAAAAAAATTTTTCCAGTCCTATAAAAAAAATAAAAAATTCAAGGGCTTTAATATAACCATACCTTATAAAACGAATTTTATTTCTTTATGTGACAGGATTACTAGTAAGGCAAAAAAAATAGGTTC
>VTPN01000045.1 GCA_008638215.1 Pelagibacteraceae bacterium | reverse complement strand
AGAAAATTTGGCCTCGACAGTACCTATTGGTCTTTAATTTTGCCACAAATAGGACTATCCATTCCATTTAGTATATTTTGGCTGCGCTCTAGTTTCCGCTCTATTCCAGTAAGTTTATCAGAAGCCGCTATGCTTGAAGGAGCAAGTAAATTAACAATTTTAATAAAAATATTATTACCACAAATTAAACCAGCAATTTTAACATTAACAGTTCTATTGTTTATGTGGACTTGGAATGAATTTTTATTGGCATTGATCATGATTCAAGAACCTGAAATGAGAACTGCTCCACTAGCGTTAAGCTATTTTGCAGGAAATAAAAGATATGGAGATCCGGCTATTACCGCAGCTGCAGCAATATGGGTAGCGCTCCCGGTTTTGATAGTTTACATTTTCTTGCAAAGAAGATTTATATCCGGAATGGTAACAGGCGTTGAAAAATAAAAACTACCTTAGGATATTTGATGATAATGCTAAATTAGCTAAAACACTAGCAAATGAAATAATAATTCAATTACAAAAAAATAAAAAATTAGTTTTAGGCTGTCCTGGAGGTAGATCATTAACAAAAACTTATTATTATTTAGGAAGATTTTCATATTTAAAAAATATTAGCTTAAAGAATTTAATCATAGTCATGATGGATGAATATGTAATTAAAAAAAATAATCATTTTAAAGTTGTTAATCCACAATCGCACTTTAGTTGTACTCGTTTTAGCAGGCAGGTTATAAAAAAACTCCTAAACTATAAAAAGAAATCTTCTGATAAACTTAATGATGAAAGAATTTTATTTCCTAATGTTAAAAAACCTTCAGACTTCGATAATCAAATATCTAAGTTAGGAGGAATAGATATTTTTCTATTAGCTTCTGGGAGTTCTGATGGGCATGTTGCATTCAATAATTTATATGCAAAACGTAATTCTAAAACCCATATTACTAAATTGTCAATAAATACCCGAAAAGATAATATGAAAACATTCCCTCTTTTTAAAAAAATATCTGAAGTTCCTAAATTCGGACTTACGGTAGGATTAAATACTATTTCTCAACACTCAAAATTAGCTATCTTGGTTTTAGCAGGAAAAGAAAAAAAACTTGCATATCAAAAAATTTTTGAAAAGCCAAAATTTAGAAACGATTGGCCAGCTTCAATCATATATGATTGTAAAAAATTTAAGATATATGTTGATCAAAAAGCATCACAGACTCAATGAAATCGATTGGTATTGATATAGGTGGAACAAAGACATCTATTGGTATAATTGACTTTAAAACGGGTGAAATATCACAAAAAATTGAATTCTTATCAAAATCTTACAAAAACGATAAAGAAAATTTAAACAAAATTGTTAATAATGCTAAAGACTTAGCAATCAGAAATAAAATCAAGCATATTGGTATAGGGGTACCTGAGCTAATAGATAATCAAGGAATAATTAAAGGGTCTTACAATTTTAAATGGCATAACCTAAATTTTAAGAATTATTTCGATAAAAATACAAAAGTTTTAGTTGATTCAGATGTAAGGAATCATTTGCGTGCAGAAAAATTATTGGGACATGGTGTCGGTAAAGAAAATTTTATTTACATAAATATTGGAACCGGTATTAGCTATGCCCATATCTTTAAAAATCAAATTTTCAATGGTTATAGAGGGTATGCGATACATTTTGGATCTTCAGTAATAGAATTAAATGATTTTAAAAAGAAAAAATCATTTTCACAAATTCCTGAGGATTTTTATTCAGGAAAAGCAATATCAAAAATGTTGAAAAATATCAAAACCAAAAAACATAAAAATTTATATTTTAAAATAATTTCAAAATCACTTGCATCAATGATTGGAAATTTAATCAATACAATCGATCCAGGTTTTGTGGTTTTAGGCGGAGGTGTTATTTTAAATAATAAAGAGTTTACAAAAAAACTAATTAATGACTCCAAAAATTTTATCATTGCTCATGATGCAAAGAAAATGAAATTTCATATTTCTAAATTAAAGAAAGATGCAGGATTGATTGGAGCTGGTCTTCTTTTTAAAAAATTTATTTAATATTACTAGTTACTGATTGTAACTCTTTAATCCATTGCAAAATAGTTTCTCTAAAATTTTCAGATAAAGTGTAAGTTTTAATTCTTTTATCATGCTCTGAACTTTTTTTGATAAAGAAACCTTTAGAAACAGCAAAATTTAATGAATTAAGAATTGTAGATCGAGCACCAATTTTTCTGGGTATCTTATGGCATAAATCTTCATATGAAATTGAATAATGGTTATATGTAGCGTCTGCCACTTCTAAACAAATGGCATGATTTAAAGTCGATGAATCTAAGAAACGAACTTCATCATTCTTATCTATTCTTAAATAAAAATTATTTTTTAGATCTTTTATTACCTCTCCTTCATTCATTTAATTATCATACCATTTAATTTGTAAAATAATTTGACCTTTTTTTACTACTAAATATTAGAATAAAATAAGCTTTATAGATATAATCATAATAATCCCCATATAATAAGTAATGAAGCAATCAACACTCCAACAAACAATTAACCTTTTAGTTCCATTTTTATGGCCAAAAAACAAAAAAAGCATGAAAGCAAGGGTTGTTATTGCTGTGATTTGTCTTCTTCTAGCCAAAGCAGCCAACATTGGAACACCGCCTATTTTGGGATACGCCGTCGACTCTCTAACAGAACTCTCAGAGGGCATAAATGTTTATATGCTCATCCCCCTGGCGCTGATTATTTCCTATGGTATAGCGCGAATAGCGGCTTTAGGTTTTGGTGAATTAAGAAATGCTATTTTCTCGAAAGTAGCTCAAAACGCAATCACTCAATTAACCCTGAATACGTTTAAACATTTACACTCACTATCCTTGCAGTTTCACCTTGGACGACAAACGGGGGCGCTCAGTAAATTTATCGATCGCGGAACCAAGGGGGTTAACTTTCTGCTCACCTATGTCTTATTTAATGTCATTCCCACCATTATTGAAATTTTTTTAGTGGCAGGAATATTGGCATTTGTTTATGGGTGGAAGTATGCCCTTATAACCTTAATTACCATTAGTCTTTATATTGTGGTGACGTTTACTGTAACGCAGTGGCGCCTCCAATTTCGCCGACGCATGAACGCAGCAGATAATGCAGTAAGCACCAAACTGATTGATAGTCTTTTAAATTTTGAAACGGTGAAATATTTTAATAATGAAAAACATGAGTATGAGAGACTTAATGAATCCCTAAAGGAATACGAAAAAGAGTCTGTTAATAATCAATATTCCTTGAGTTATTTAAATATTGCTCAAACCGTTGTGATCATGGTTGGTATCACCATTATGTTGGTGATGTCTGCGTATGATATTCGTGCAGGACATTTGTCCATTGGGGGGTTTGTGGTAATTAATGCTTATATGCTCCAACTCTATCAACCCTTAAATTTCTTCGGCACGGTCTATCGTGAAATTCGACAATCCCTCACGGATATGGAAAATCTTTTTACCTTGTGGGAGGAAAAACCTAATTTAACAGATAGTGATCAAAGCGTCTCTCAAACAACACAAGCCTCTATTCGGTTTGAAAATGTCAGCTTTGATTATGATGAACGAAGAACCATCATAGAAAATATTTCTTTTGAGGTGCCCAATGGAAAAAAAGTAGCGCTCGTCGGTCCCACGGGGGCTGGAAAATCCACGATTAGCAGGCTTTTATTTCGTTTTTATGATCCCAAACAGGGAGCCATTTTTATTAATAATGAAAATATCAAAGACATCTCGCAAAGCTCTCTTCGAAAAATGATCGGAGTTGTCCCTCAAGACACGGTACTCTTTAATGATACGATTTACTACAATATCTCTTATGGAAACCCCAAGGCCTCCGAAGAGCAAATTTATGAAGCAGCGAGAAGTGCTGACATTCACAACTTTGTGATGGGATTGCCGGATGGGTATCAGACACTCGTGGGCGAGAGGGGATTAAAATTAAGTGGGGGAGAAAAACAGCGAGTAGCGATTGCGAGAGCGATCTTAAAAAATCCTTCTATCTTTTTCTTCGATGAGGCCACCTCCGCCCTCGATAGCACTACCGAAAAAGAAATTCAAAAGAACCTTCAGGCTATCTCACAAAACCGCACAACTTTAGTCATTGCCCATCGTCTGTCCACGGCAGCGGATGCAGATGAAATTTTAGTGTTGGAGCAAGGAAAAATCACTGAGTGTGGAACGCACGATCAGCTCTTAACCCTTCAAGGTAAGTATGCCGAGATGTGGAACAAACAGAAAGCAGCGACGGACAGCATTCATGTTTAAAAGCAAATCGTTGGGCTTAGGGCTTCTTGGCCTGATGGCCATTCTGATTAATTTATTTGCCGCCTATTATTACTATCATCATGTCACGGGACAAATAGATGAAGCTCGAATTCTTTACGAACGAGCGTATGGAAGTGAAGCTGATTTTAATTCGATTTTTTGGCTGTGTCAGAAGATCTTTACCGGAGGTCATTAAAATCAATTATACTCAAAGCATGAATACCACCGTCTCTAATTTTCACTGGAAGTGTAAACATACCTGGAAACGCAGTGCCCATAATACCAAATGGTGTCTGATTGGCTGTGCCGCAGGAGATATGGGAACTATTCTTTTTTTTCAATTAACAGGTATTCCTTGGCCCACTTTGGCCATTATGACCTTGGCGATTATCAATGGTTTGTTAACTAGTATTGCCCTAGAGACTATAATTTTAATTCGGCAAGAATTTCCTTTAAAACAAGCCTTAAAAACTGCCTTGGGGATGAGTTTTATCTCGATGATTTCCATGGAGGTGGCTATGAATATCACCGATGTTCTTTTAACGGGTGGCGCAATGCTCACCTGGTGGGCAGTGCCGATTATGCTTTTTGTGGGATTTATTACTCCTTGGCCGTATAATTACTGGCGACTGAAAAAATTCAACATTGCGTGCCATTAATTAAACATTCTTATCTACTGATATGCTTATTTTTTATTGTTACTCGCTCTTATGCGGAGCAAATCACAGTTACTGACGGAGATACTATTCGGATAGGTGATGAACGCATTCGTTTTAGTGGTATCGATGCCCCTGAATTAAAACAAACCTGTATTTATCAAAGTATAGAATTTCAATGTGGTGAGTTTTCCAAAAATCTTTTAATTAAAAAAATAGCCAATGAAGAAGTCACTTGTATTAGAGAAGGTAAAGACCAATATGGAAGAACACTGGCGGAGTGTTTTGTAGGAGAGGATTCCCTGAGTAGTTATTTAGTTCGAGAAGGTTATGCCTTTGCGTATCGACAATACTCCGATCAATTTATTCAAGATGAAGAGTATGCTAAAAGTAAAGAAAATGGAATGTGGAGTATGAAGTTTGTATTTCCTTGGGAATACAGAAGACAGAAATAAATTGTTTAAAGCCAGTTTTTTATTCTAGAGATTTTAATTTTTTTGTAATCTTTTAAATTAATTTTTTTGAATTTAATTTTTTTATCAAATATTTTCTGAAAACCCTTAAGTACCATTTTTTCTTGATTAATATGGAGATTGCATGGGTCTAGTTCAAAATAACCTAGATGTAATAGATCGTCTCTCACTATAATTGATGGATTTTGATCTTCTAGAGCAAGAGCTAGGCTAGGGGCATTAAATGTTCTATGAGGGATAATTCTTAACCGATTAATGGGATTACCAGTTGGATCAGGTATAATTTTACAATCAATATATTTTGAATATTTTTCTAAATTGCTTTTCCAATAGTAAATTGTTTGATCAAAATTCTGATTAATTTTTTTATGGTCTCTTTGATACCAATCTTCAATTGCCATGATCGCAGAAAAAATTGATTCCTTTCCAGCCTTGAAACCCCTTCCAATACCCAAATTTTGTAAGTGGAGATTTCTAATTATTTCTTTATTGCCTGCAACAATACCTGCAGTAAGACCACCCATGAATTTATGAGAGCTAAAAATAGAGACATCTCCATACTTAGAAAGTTGTTTCATATTTGACTCAGAGGCCGCATCTAAAATTACAGGCACCTTATGTTTAGAACAAATTTTATAAAATGATTTGTAATCAAGAGATTTATATTCATCGCAATGATGGGACAGCACATAAATAGCACATAAAATATTTTTTTTATTTTTCTTTAATGTAGCTGTTAAATCTAAAATTGAGCAAGAATTCTTTTTGCCAGTTGTTAAAATATTAGCGCCCGATAGCTTAATTGCTTGTTCAACTTCTCCACCATAATTAACTAAATGCCCTTGCTGAATAAGAACATTTTTTTTGCCATTCATTTTAGGTAAAGAATAAATTTTTTTTAAGTCATCCTTGGTATAAATAGCAGCAATTGACTCTGTCAGTGCTGAAGAAGATGATGCAGTAACCATTGCGGCCTCTGTTTTTAATTTAGAGCTTATTTTTTTTGAAGCTAATTTTTGTAGTTCATCAATGTAAATAAATTTATCATGAATTTCTTCCACTGAATTTAAAGACCGTTTATTAATAATACTAGCCCCAATTGAGGTCATTGTTCCCGCAACATTGATGACTGGTTTTAAATTATATTTTTTATAAAATTTATTCATTAAGCAGATAGAGATAAGAAAATTTTATTTAAGTATTGTTCTGAAAACTTTTTTGCTTCTTGCGGTTTTTTTTGAATGATCAACTGAGATAGTTGATTTAGTTCAAGATGGGTATTATGTCGAACAATACTTGAAACGAGTGTTTGAGTACCACGACCATCAAAATTTAATTTTTCTCTTTCATGATATAACTCAGCAAAAACATGAAGCACCTCTTCATTATCAGCAATCGTGTAAATTGTTAAAAAAAAGTCATAAATACTTTTTTTAAAATTAATCCAATATTTCGATTTAAAAATAGAATTCACTCTTTTGATTAATTCATTTTGTTGTTTATCATTGATTTTTTCTGCTGCTTTTTGGCAAACCGATGGCTCCATGAGCATTCTAGTCTCAATACTGTGAAGAAACCCATTTATTTGATCTTTACGCTCAAAAACTCTGGCATCAATTTTTTCAACATGGTGAATAAACTTTTCTGATAAATAAGTCCCTGAGCCATGCTTTCTAAAAAGCAACCCATGATTCTCCATAATTAGAAGAACATTTCTAATTTTGCCTCTAGTCGTATTCAATTTAGTGGATAGTTCTCTTTCATTTGGAAGTCTTTTATTGGCTTGTATCTTGCTTTTTTTAATGAAAT
>VTPN01000012.1 GCA_008638215.1 Pelagibacteraceae bacterium | reverse complement strand
TTAAAGCGGTACGCGAGCTGGGTTTAGAACGTCGTGAGACAGTTCGGTCCCTATCTGCCATGGTTGTGGAAGCTTGAGAGGATCTGCCCTTAGTACGAGAGGACCGGGGTGGACGTACCTCTGGTGTACCTATTGTAGCGCCAGCTGCATCGTAGGGTAGCTATGTACGGAATGGATAACCGCTGAAAGCATCTAAGCGGGAAGCCAACCTCAAAACTAGGCTTCGTTATAGGATCGTGGAAGACCACCACGTTGATAGGCTGGGTGTGGAAGTGTGGTAACACATGAAGCTAACCAGTACTAATAATCCAATGCTTGAATTATAATGCACAGCGAAAAGTTTTAACTAGAATGTTATAAAAAGTTTGTGGCGGTCATAGCGGAGTGAAAAAACCCGATCCCATTTCGAACTCGGTCGTGAAGGCCTCCAGCGCCGATGGTACTTAGTCTTAAGGCTTGGGAGAGTAGGACGCCGCCTATTAAATTCACTTACATATTTACGAAAATTCAAAAAATTTAAAAAATATTTTCGATGGTTGTTGAAATCTATAATTTTTTTTTGGTAGCCTCGGGCGGACTCGAACCGCCACGGGAGTAAATCCCACTGGATTTTAAGTCCAGACTGTCTACCATTCCAGCACGAGGCCACATGAAGATTAAATAGTCAGTTGTGGAAATGTAATATAAATCTCAATAATTACAAAGGCTTTTTCTAATCATAATTTCTCAATAATTAAGATAGATATCGCTTTTTATCAAATCTCTGTAGTTTTGTTTTTCATATATAATATCTCTTACTAAATTAATTTGAGATGATAAATTTTGATCTATTTCTATTATATATTTATTTTTTAATTCAATTATTTTTTCATATCCAATTGGCAAGTTTTCAAAATTTCTTAATTCGCTCATTGAAAAAGGGCTAATTTGTAAATTGAAGTTTTTAAAGGTATTTTTTCTGACTTCGTCTTTTGTAAAATGACATATTAATCCAATTTGATTAGTATTATTTATATAGGCACTAAAACCGTAATAAGAATATGGAATAGAATTCGATATTTCACTAAATACCCCTAAGTTTTCATTCCAAATAAACTTATTTTGTGGAAATAGATTGAAGTAAGAGTTTTCTAAATTTTTATAAAGCATTACTCCATCACTGAATAATGTAAATAAATTTTCTTTACTTTCGAATGAATTATAAAGTTCATCATAATTTGCATCTAAAATATTTTTATTAGAGTTGTTATATATTTTATTATATAAACTTAGTGTTGATTCAATTGTATGTGACTCTAGTTTTAGAGTATCTTGATGACTAGATAATTGAATAAGTTTTGACAATTCATCATTATTGTTAAAGCTCATCGCAAAAGTGTATTTTATAGGGCTATAAAAATTGCTAAGTTCCTCTAAATTTTTTAAAGAATAGGATTCATTGCTTAGAATTATTAAAGTATCCAAATCTAAAGGTAGGATATTATTTTTGATATCTAAACCATTATCTTCATAAAACTTTTTAATTTTATCAGGCAATAAAATTTCAGTGGTTGAGAAATTTTTTAAATCATTATATTCACCAAAGATTATATCAAAGTCATCTACATTTTTATCTACAATGTTAAGCTCAAAATTAATACTATTTTCTTGCGCATAATTGCCAAGTTCGTAATAAAGATAATATCGATAATCAATGTAATCATTATTCATAATCCCTATTTTTAGGTTTTTTTCACTAATACATTCATCTGAAGCGGCAATAGGTTTGCTATAAAAAAAAAGAAATAATAAAAGAAATTTTAATATAATTAACAATGAAGGGTTATTGCGATTTGAACATTTCTTTGTAGACTCTCTCTTCAATTTTATGATCAGTATCAAAGAGTAGGGGTATTTCTAAACCTTCAGACATTTCTATTTCAATTGAGGTTACATCTTTAGCTTCAATATGGTCTGCATGAGCAACAATTGGTCTTTTTGAGGGATTATTGTTGATTATCTTTATTTTTGCGGTGTCTTTTAAAAGACCTCCTTTCCAATGTCTGGGGCTATAGGCGCTTACTGCGGTAAGAGCAATAACGTTGCTGCCTAAGGGGATAATAGGACCAGAGGCAGAGTAATTATACCCCGTACTTCCTGCAGATGTCGATAAAATCACACCATCACAAACTAATTCTTCCATTCTGATTTCATCATCAATAATTATTTGAAGTTTTGATGCTTGATATTTTTCCCTCCTTATACTGATCTCATTTATTGCTATTGCCTTGACCTCTTTGCCAGTAGGTGAAAGTGTTTTCATAACTAAGGGTCGAAGTTTAATTAGTTGTGCTTTTTTTAACCTTTCAGGAAGTCCGTCTAGTTTAAATTCATTCATCAAGAATCCAACTGATCCAAAATTCATTCCAAAAATAGGCTTTTTAATTTTTAAATAATCATGAAGAGATTTAAGAATAAATCCATCTCCACCCAAAGCAACTATATAGTCGGCGTCTTCTGGACTAGAATTGCCATATTTTTCAATGAGTTCAGCTTGAGCATTTAAATTTTTTTCTAAAGGAAAGGCAACAAAGCTAATTTTCATATTTAACCACCAGTCTCATTCATATATCTATCAACATATCCTTCAAAATTGTTTTTATTTATTTCAAAATTGTGAGCTTTGGGTTTAATAGACATTGCATACTCGATTTTATTAATAATATCAGTTTTTGATTGATTTCTTAGAGCAAATTTTAAATCAACAAAATCATTTTGGCCGAGACACATATATAGTTTTCCTGTGCAAGTGAGCCTTACTCTATTACAAGTATCGCAAAAATTATGAGAAATCGCTGAAATAATACCAATTTTTTGATCATTTACCTTATTGGTAAAGTACCTTGAGGGGCCATTAGTCTTAAAATTAGAAGGGATTAAATTTAATTTTTTAACTAACTTTTCTTCAAAGTTTTTCATTGATAAGTATTGATCAAATCTTTTTTCACCAATTGATCCAATCGGCATAACTTCAATTAACGAAATATCGCAGTTATTTTTTTTACACCATTCGATGATTTCAAAAATTTCTTCATCATTAAAATCTTGAGTTAACACCGTGTTAATTTTCACTTTTATGCCTTCATTATTTGCAGATTTTATGCCTTTTAATACTTTTTCAAGATTTCCCCATTTGGTGATTTCTTTATATTTTTCAGAATTTAAGCTATCCAAAGATACATTAATTCTTTCAATCCCATTCTCTTTAAGAATGGAAGCATATTTTTCTAAGTTTGTACCATTAGTTGTCAGGGTATGTTCGTAAATTTTTTTTTGCTTTTTTAAATCATTTAAATGTTCAATAACCGTGATTATATTTTTCCTTACTAAGGGTTCTCCTCCCGTAAGTCGGAATTTTTTTACCCCCAGTTCATTAAATACATCAATTAATTTAATTATTTCCTCTATGGATAAAACCTCTTGTCTTGGTAGAAATGTTACATCCTCAGCCATACAATAGGTGCAACGCAAGTCACAACGATCTGTGACAGATACCCTTAAATAATCTATTTTTCTTTTAAATTGGTCAGATAACATTTTCAATTATTTCTAAACTTACGGAAGTTAAATCTATAACTTTTTTTCCAACATTCTCAAAGTTAATTGTAATTTTTCCATTAATGGATGATTGAACTTGTCCAATTCCCCAGCTTGGTTGTGCGGGGTATTTAACTAAAGCTCCTGGTATAAAATCATTAAATATAGGGCTATTTTCCATGTTTGTTCTTGTGATGTAAGTACAATTATTTAGTATCTATAATAGAATCATGGATAAAAAAGACAATTTAAACAAATTAAAAAATGTAATTAGCAGCATAGAAAAATCTTACGGAAAAGGTTCTATCATGATGCTTGGAAAAAGAAGTGAAGATATTGATAAATTTGATGTCTATTCTTCTGGCTCTTTGGGATTGGATATAGCCCTAGGTATAGGCGGATTACCAAGAGGAAGGGTAGTAGAGGTTTATGGACCTGAGAGTTCAGGTAAAACTACTTTGACACTCCATGTTATAGCTGAAGCTCAAAAAATGGGAGGGACGTGTGCTTTTATTGATGCAGAGCATGCCCTTGATCCTGGTTATGCAAAAAAACTTGGAGTCAACATAGATGAATTATTGATTTCACAACCTGATACAGGCGAACAGGCCCTAGAGATATCCGATACTTTAGTTAAGTCAGAGAGCATAGACCTTTTAGTGATTGATTCTGTTGCTGCGTTGGTCCCAAGAGCCGAACTAGAGGGAGAAATGGGAGACTCTCTTCCTGGGTTGCAGGCCAGACTAATGAGTCAAGCTTTAAGAAAATTAACAAGTTCTATTTCAAAAACAAATACCATGGTTATTTTTATTAACCAATTAAGAATGAAGATTGGCGTAATGTTTGGAAGTCCAGAAACCACCACTGGTGGAAATGCTCTTAAGTTTTACTCTTCCGTAAGACTTGATATCAGAAGAATTGGCGCCATCAAAGATAAAGATAATATTATTGGAAACCAGACGAGAGTAAAAGTTGTCAAAAATAAAATGGCACCGCCTTTCAAACAAGTCGAATTTGATATTATGTATGGCGAGGGAATTTCAAAAATTGGTGAAATTATTGATTTAGGAGTTCAAGCTGATATTATTGATAAATCTGGCGCTTGGTACTCTTACAAAGATGAAAAAATTGGTCAGGGTAGAGAAAATACAAAACAATTCTTAAAAGATAATCCATCTTTACTGGAAGAAATTGAGACAAAGATAAGGTCAAATTCCAATTCTGTTGAGGAGCTAATGATCGATCCGCCAGTTATACCAGACGATACCCCAGAAAAAAAAATTGAAGAATAAGTATTAATTTTCAAGTAAATTAATCTATATTGCTAGGTTATGATTTCTAACCAAGTAAGAAACACATTTATTGAATATTTTAAAGAACAAGGCCATTCCCATGTGAGTTCTAGCTCTTTAGTTCCAGACAATGATCCTACCTTAATGTTTGCTAACTCCGGAATGGTTCAATTTAAGAATGTATTTACTGGATTAGAACAAAGAGATTATACACGAGCCACTACGTCACAAAAGTGTGTTCGAGCCGGAGGTAAACATAATGACCTAGAGAATGTTGGGTTTACCACTAGACACCATACTTTCTTTGAAATGCTTGGTAATTTTTCATTTGGAGATTACTTCAAAGAAGAAGCTATTTACTTTGCCTGGGATTTAATAACCAAAAAATATGAAATAGACCCTAATAAACTTCTTGTTACTATTTACCATGATGATGAGCAAGCTGAAAGTTATTGGAAAAAAATTGCTAATTTGCCTGATAGTAGAATTATAAAAATTTCAACATCAGATAATTTTTGGTCAATGGGTGATACTGGTCCCTGCGGTCCTTGTTCAGAGATATTTTATGATCATGGAGAAAAATATTTCGGAGGCCCCCCAGGCTCACCTAATGAAGATGGCGATCGGTTTATTGAAATATGGAATTTAGTTTTCATGCAATATGAGCAGATTGATACCAATAATAGAGTTGATCTTCCTAAACCTTGTGTTGATACAGGAATGGGATTAGAGAGAATAACCGCTCTATTAAATGGGAGTAATGACAATTATTCATCAGACCTTTTTACAAATATTATCAATGCCACGCAGGAACTAATAAAAACAAAATTAACAGAAGAAAACAAAGCAAGTTTTAGGGTCATTGCCGACCATTTAAGAGCATCCTCTTTTTTGATTGCCGATGGAGTTGTCCCTTCAAATGAAGGGCGTGGATATGTTTTAAGAAGGATTCTACGTAGGGGAATTCGTCATGCCTATACATTAGGCTCAAGAAATCCTCTGTTCTCCAAAATATTCAAAGACCTTAAAAATTTAATGGGGGGTTTCTATGATGAACTTAATATTAGATCTGCATTAATTTCAGAAACACTAGAGGATGAAGAGACCCGATTTCGTGAAACTTTATCTAAAGGACTAGACATATTATCTCAGGAAATTCCAAAGATTAAAAACAATACATTAGATGGGAGAGTGGCATTCAAATTATATGATACTTTTGGATTTCCTCTTGATCTAACACAAGATTTTTTAAAATCAAAAAATATTGTTATTGATATTGAATCTTTTAATAAATCTATGGAATCCCAAAAAGAAGAAGCAAGAGCTTCTTGGAAAGGCAGTGGGGATACAGCAACTCAAAAAATATGGTTCGAATTGGCAAAAAAATTAAACCCAACTGCATTTGAGGGTTATGAAAAAAATCACATTGAGTCCAAAATTTTGACTGTCCTGAAGAATTTTGAAGAAGTTGATAGTTTATTAGAAAACACTGGTGAAGAATTGGTTATTATTACTGAAAAAACTTGCTTTTACGGTGAATCTGGTGGTCAAGTAGGAGATACAGGGACAATCAAATCAAGTAAGGGAGAGTTTTTAGTTACAGATACAAGAAAAACACCACAAGGAATTTTTATTCATTTTGGCAAACTAATTTCTGGAAGTATAAAAGTGGGAGACAGCGTAGATCTTTCTATCGACAAAGATAGAAGATCTTTAATTATGAAAAATCATTCAGCGACTCATCTTCTTCATGCATCACTGCGAAATATATTAGGAAACCATGTTGCGCAAAGAGGTTCCTTGGTTAATTCTGAAAAATTAAGATTTGATTTCAGTCACAATAAACAAATATCCTCTGATGACATTGATAAGATCCAAGAAGAAGTAATTTCAGTAATAAAAACTGGCTCGAAGTCCAAAATAGAAGTTAAATCTCAAGAGGATGCAATTAAAGGAGGGGCAATAGCACTATTTGGTGAAAAATATGGAGACAAGGTTCGAGTTGTTACTCTTGGGGCTAAAAATGATAATCCTTATTCTATAGAACTATGTGGAGGAACCCATGTAGCAGATGTTAGAGATATTAATAAATTTCTTATTATTAACGAGGAGTCTATTTCATCAGGGGTCAGAAGAATTGAGGCGCTCACTGCCGATCAAGTTGATGAATACCTTTTATTAAAAAAGAAAGAAAAAGAAAAATTAGAAATGCTACAAAATGAAAATATAGCTAATTTAGAAAAAAAAATTCAATCCCTATCAGGGCAAATAAACTTTCAAGAAAATAACAAGGCTATCTATATTAAAAAATTAGAAAATTATTTAGATACTTTAAAAAATAAATCAATCTTATCCAGTGATAATAATAATCAGATCACTGAAAATGTAATTAATGGAGTGAATTATATAACTCAAGTAATTGATGGTCTTCCACCTAAAGAGCTAAGATCAATTTATGATAAATTTAAATCTGAAAAACAGAATTCAATTCTTGCATGTGTAACTATAAATGAAGATAAAGTATCAATAGTTATTGGACTTACTAAAGATTTAACAGAAAAGTATGACGCTAGAACTTTAATTAAGTCCTCATTTTCTCATCTTGGTTCTAAAGGAGGCGGCGGCAGGGTAGATTTTGCTCAAGCAGGGGGAGACCAGAAAAGTAACATAAATAAGGCTTTTTTAAGTATTCAAGAACAAATTTAAGTAAGTTTTTTTTGAAGATTTGTATCTAAGCAACTTAAAAAATCTTCAGTATTCATCCATTTAGTATCTGAACCAACGAGAATCGCTAAGTCTTTGGTCATATGACCAGACTCAACAGTTTCTATACAAGTCCTCTCCAATGTATTGGCAAAATTCATTAATTCCTCATTATGATCAAATTTACCTCTAAAATATAATCCTTTTGTCCACGCGAAAATTGATGCTATTGGATTAGTAGATGTCTTTTCACCTCTTTGATGCTGTCGATAATGTCTTGTAACAGTGCCATGAGCGGCTTCAGACTCAATGATTTTACCATCAGGTGTCATAAGAACACTAGACATCATTCCAAGAGATCCATATCCTTGAGCTACTAAGTCTGATTGAACATCGCCATCGTAATTTTTACAAGCCCAAACAAATTTTCCACTCCATTTCATTGCTGAAGCAACTAAGTCATCAATTAAACGATGTTCATAAATTATGTTATTTTGTTCAAAACTTTTTTTGAATTCAGTATCAAAAATTTCTTGGAATAACTCTTTGAATCTTCCGTCATATTTTTTCAATATTGTATCTTTGGTAGATAGATATACAGGCCATTTTAAATCTAACCCATAATTAAAACATGCTCGAGCAAAACCCCTAATAGATTCATCTAAATTGTACATAGAGAGCGCTACACCCTTATCTTTAAATTGAAATACTTCTTCTTCATTAATTTCACCCTCATCGGAGATAAACTTTAAAAAAAGTTTTCCTGGTTTTGTAATCTTCATTTCAGTGGCCCTGTATTGATCACCAAAAGCATGTCTACCTATGACAATTGGATGATCCCAAGTTCTAACAATTCTTGGTATATTCTGACAAATAATTGGCTGCCTAAATACAGTTCCGTCTAATATATTTCTAATTGTCCCATTGGGTGATCTCCACATTTTCTTTAGATTAAATTCGCCCATCCTATTATCATCAGGAGTTATGGTTGCACATTTAACTCCGACGCCGAAAGTTTTAATAGCATTGGCGGCGTCAATAGTAATTTGATCATTTGTTTCATCTCTTTTTTGAACTGAAAGATCGTAGTACTTAAGATCTATATCTAAGTAAGGAAGTATTAATTTTTTCTTAATGAAATCCCAAATAATTCGGGTCATTTCATCACCGTCTATCTCTACGACAGGATTTTTAACTATAATTTTTGACATATTTTGAAGATCCTAGATATAACAAATAAAATGGCTAAAAAAAATCTATTTTATTGATCAAATAATGCATTTCAGATATTAATTCACCCACACTATGTACTTTCGTTTTCATAAAGAAGTTTCGGCCGCACTAATCATACTTTTTTTATTAGTTGTCTTTTTTTATTTTATCTACAAACCTTTTTTCATTATTTCACTTGTTCTATTAATTTTCACTTTTTACTTTTTTAGAGATCCCGAAAGAGTTGTTCCTCTAGGGGATGATATCCTAGTCAGTCCTGCCGATGGTCTAATAACCAATATCTCAGAGACCAAGGAAGGAAAAAAAAATTATACGAAGGTTTCAATTTTTCTTAGTATTTTCAATGTACATATTCAAAGATTACCTATATCAGGAGTGATCACAAAAGTTGATTACATTGAGGGAAAGTTTATTAATGCAACCTTAGATAAGGCTAGCGATGAGAATGAAAGATTAAAAATAACAATCAAAAATAGTAATAATTTAATTTATGTAACCCAGATTGCAGGTTTAATTGCAAGAAGAATTGTCAATTATGTTAAACCTAATGAAAATGTGAATCAAGGTGAGAGATACGGCA
This sequence comes from Pelagibacteraceae bacterium, assembly GCA_008638215.1. Taxonomy (GTDB): domain Bacteria; phylum Pseudomonadota; class Alphaproteobacteria; order HIMB59; family HIMB59; genus HIMB59. Next base: position 18,365 of record VTPN01000012.1, on the reverse strand, counting down.
TAATTAAATTTGGAAGTAGAGTTGATATTGAATTTCCAAATAATTTTAAGATACTAGTCAATGAAGGGCAACAATGTATTGGGGGAGAAACAGTTATAGCCCAAGAAATAAAATCAAAAGTTGATCAAAGAGAATTTAAAAAAATATAATTTTTAAATTATGAAAGAGTACCCCTTTATTGGATTTATCCCAAATTTAATTACAATGATGTCCCTTATTGCAGGGATTTCATCTATCAAGTTCTCAATTCAAAGTGACTGGAGCTTAGCAGTTTTAATGATCATGCTTGCAGCTTTTTTTGATTTTTTTGATGGTTGGGTTGCGAGAAAATTAAAAAAATCTTCTCAGTTTGGTGCAGAATTAGACTCTCTATCAGATTTTATCAGTTTTGGATTAGCCCCATCATTACTAATAAACCTATCTTACACTTTTAAATTGGGCCAGATAGGATGGATCTTCAGCTTGTTCTTCACTGTTTGTGCTGCTCTTAGATTAGCAAGGTTTAATATTGAAAACCTCAAAGAACAGGCAAAAAATTTTTTTGGTATCCCTTCACCCGCAGCTGCAGGAATTGTCATGATTCCATTTTATTTGAGTTTTATTGAATTTACTTATTTGCCAATAAGTAATGAGTTTTTATCTGCGATATTGATTGTTTTTGCAGGCTCTATGATGATTAGCAGGGTGCCAACACCATCTTTGAAAAATATTAAGTTAAAATCAATTTACTTAAGACTGACAATTATATTCACTATAATCACACTAATCTTTTTAATCACCTATTTTTGGGAAACTGTTTTAATCTTAGCTTTAGCCTATTTAGCCTTAGCTATATTTAACTTGTTTATTTATTTTTTTAGAATTTTCATTCTTATTACTAGATAAAAACTTTGATTTAAGCATTAAGGCTGCGGGCGTAACTAGCAATGTTAAGAACGTTGAAAATAACAAACCAAAGACGATCGCTCTAGATAGATCTACCCACCACTGAGTATCCGGAGAGTTGTAACTGTATTCGAGGTTAACAAAATCAATATTAATTTTTAATGCCATTGGAAGTAATCCTAAAACAGTTGTTGTAGTAGTCAGTAATACTGGCCGTAGTCTTTGAGCTCCTGTCATTAATATTGCCTCTTTAGCATTTTGAGTCTTCTTAAAAAGTCGATCAAATGTATCTATTAGAACAATATTATTATTAACAACGATACCCGCTAGGGAAATAACCCCAATTCCACTCATAACTATACCAAAAGGTTGTTGCGTAATTAATAAACCTAAAACCACACCTACCGTAGACATAACAACTGCAAATAAAATTAATATGGCACTACTAAAACTATTAAACTGGGTGAGTAAGATTACTCCCATTAGAAAAATTGCGATTAGAAATGCTTTTTGCAGAAAAGCTTGAGATTCATTTTGACTCTCATCCTCTCCTTTGAAGATTACATTGACTCTCGGATCTATATTTGCTGAATTAAATTCAGGAAGATCTAAGCCAAAATTATTGGGAATATCAAACTCTTGAATACCTAACCAATGTTTAATCAAACGTACATAAGCGTCAGTCTGATAAAATCTAACAACATCAGATTTAATAGTTTCAATTCTATTTTGATCAACTCTTACCAAATTTCCTGTCTCTTGATTAGTCTCTATTTTAGTAAAGTTAGATATAGGGACGTATCCCGAGGATGTTGGAATTTTAATAGTATTTAATTGATCAATCGTTCTTTGATTTTCGGGTAATCGTAGATATATGGGAATTGAGTCATCACTGTCATCGGGTCTAAATTCGCTTAATTTAAGACCACCAGTAATTAATTTGATAGTGTTGCCAATAATTGCAACACTTGCCCCATACTTGGCGGCCTCTTCACGGTTAACGTAAAGTTGGTATTCTATGCTAGGGGAAGGTAAAGATGTCTCTAAATCTTTTAATCCTTCAAAGGAAGATAAATAATTTTCAATTCTTTTAACTTCTGCAAGGGTAATAGATGGATCATTCGATGTAAGGTTAATCTCAATAGGTTTACCACCAGGTGGGCCCGCTCTTTGAGTTCGAGTTTCAACTTTTATGCCAGGTATACTAGAAGTTGCTTCTCTTATTTCAGAAATTAAAATGTCTGCCTTTCTTCTTTTATCCCAATCTTTAAATTCAATATTAATAAAACCTATAATATCAGGAGAACTTTCTCTCCTGTTAGATACATTGCCTGAAGTGGTATAAATGGACTCAAATTCATTATTGTTTTGTTGAAGTTCAATAATTTTATTTTCTACACTTCTGACTAATTGGTCTTTTTCAATAACGGACAGGTTGCCAGTAGCATAAACAACGACTTTAGTATTTTCTGCTTCAACTGAAGGAAAAAATGAAACACCCTTTCCATACTTTCCATAAGCTCCATAAATTCCTATGAGTAAAGTAACCGCTATAATTGCAACTTTTAAAGGATGGTTAATGCATACTCTTAAGATAAAAAGATAACTTTTTGTAAAAGCTCCTACTTTAGAAATATCTGTTAGATCTTCATCGTCATCAGCGCTAATTTTTGGAATTGAAATTTTTTGAAGCAACCCTTTTCTTTTAATAGTATTAAAGATTTTATATATTGCTAAAGCGATAACTAAAGACGCAAAAACTTTTAATCCTAAGATTAAATAACCACCTAATTCAAACTTTGAGAGAAAAGCGAACGCAATAAAATTAATCAATGCAAATAGAATAATCGGGACAATGAAGAAGATGAATAAATTTCTTATTTTATGAGATTGAGTTCCTATAATTGGAACAACAATCAAAGCCATTATTAGACTGGAACTCAATACTGAAATGACGGTAATTGGTATGTATTTCATAAACCCGCCCGTAGTACCTGGCCAAAAGAGAAGTGGTATGAAGACAGCAATTGTTGTTAATGTTGAAGCAATGATTGGAAGAGACATTCTTGAGGCAGCTTTAATATAAGCATCACCCAAACCCATCCCTTCTTGAATTTTTCTTTGCGCGTATTCCACGACAACAACCGCACCATCGACTAATAAACCTACTGATAGTATTAGGCCAAAAAGTACGACCATGTTGACAGTAAAACCGAGTGTGTAGAGAACAAGTATTGCAGATAAAAAGGAACCAGGAACAGCGAGACCCACTAGTAGACTTGAGCGAATTCCTAAGAAAATTATAACAACACTCATAACAAGCAAGATTGAAAAAATTACATTATTTTGCAAATCACCCAACATATTCTTAATATTGATAGACTCGTCACCAGAGTAAGTTATCTTAATTTTCGAGGGCAGGGATTTTTGTTCTTCAGATACTAGTTCTTTTACTTGATTGACTGTTTCAACAATATTTGCACCAATTCTTTTAGATATTTCTAATGTAAAAGCAGACTGATTATTTAATCGTGCAAACTTCTCAGGATCCTTGAATGTTCTTTTTAATGAGGCGATATCTTTAAACTTAATAGTTTTTTTATCATTAACTTTGATGGGAGTATTAAAAATATCATTTAAATTTTCATATAATCCAGGAATTTTAATTACAAAACGCCCATCACCTGTGTCAAGATTTCCGGCTGATACAACTTGGTTATTAGATCTAACAAAACTAAGTATTTCATTTAAATTAAGCCCATAAGCTTCAATTTTATTTTGATCGATGATAATATCTAACTGTTCTTCCCTCTCTCCTCCAATCTCTACTTCTAAGACATTTGGTAAAGACTGAATCTTGTCTTTTAAATCGTTAGATATTTTTTTTAGTAGGAACTCGGACGCATCACCGCTGATCGAAACGACCAGAATAGGAAAAAGACTTATGTTCACTTCACTTACTTTAGGCTCATCTGCATCATCAGGTAAATCAGATTTTGCTCTATCCACTTGCTCTCGTGTGTCCATTAAGGCCTGGTCAGGGTCAAATCCAGCATTGAATTCTAATAAAACATTTCCACCACCTTGGTAAGAAGTGCTGGTCATTTCCTTTTTGCCTTCAATATTAGAAATTTCATCTTCAATCGGTTTAATTAAAAGTTTTTCAGAGTCTTCTGGACTAATTCCTGTTAGGCCCAACGCTACATAAATGTAGGGTAAATTTACATCTGGAGATGACTCTTTTGGGATATTGTTAAAAACTAAAGAGCCAGATACGATAATAAATAAAAAAATTGAAATAGTTGTTCTGTAATACTGACTTGCGATATTGACTAAATTCATGTTAGTTAAAAATTAACTTTTTCTCCATTTGATACATATTGCTGACCAACAATTATAATTTTTTCAATCTTGTCTAAACCAGTTACTAGCATATAGTCCGATGTATCTTCAATAATTTCAATTTCTTTGAATCCTACTAAATTGTTATCAGTTATTACTTTGACACCAAGCTCTCCTTGATCACCTAATGCAAGAATTGAAGGAGAAATTTTATGAGCAAGAACCTTTCCTTTGCTGATAGAGATTATAGAAGATAGGCCATCTTTATATCTCAGATCTTTATTGTTTACCTTTACGACAATTTCAAATGTTTTTGTTTCAGGATCAGCGATTGGCGATACGTAGTCAATGACGCCTTGAACATTTTCACCTAGGATGGTTATTTCAACTTCATTTTCATTTGAAATATTCATTATTTCATTTTCATTAATATATCCATAAATCTTAAGCGAAGAGAGATCGATAAGTTCATATACCTTTTCACCGGGCATCACTAGTTCACCAGCGATTTTATGATTATCTAATAAAATTCCATCAAAAGGTGCGTATAAGGCAATTTTTTTAAATTCACTTTCCGATAAGAGGTCCAACGCAAACAATTCTAAGTTAGTTTCATACTCATCTAATTTGACTACCAAATCATTTTTTTTTACAAGATTACCAGCCGTAACTAATACACTATCCACGGTAGTCATTATCTCAGATTTGACTTGAATTCTTTGATGTGCTTCAGTTGTAGAACTAAATTCTATGGTATCTTTGACTTCATAGCCCTTGGACTCTAATACCTGGACATTAAATAGCTGTGTTTCGTTTTCTGCAGTAGTTTTTTCCCACTCTGAAGCAAAAAGTGGAAATGTTAGTAGTAATGAAAATATTATCGTTTTAAAGGTGGAATTTGTCATGTTGTAAGATTAATCTCTCTAGATATATGTAATCGAATTAATATCAGATTATATACAAAATGAAACAGTGGTATAAAAACAGAAAAAAAGACCATTTTTATCAATTAGCTAAGAAAAATGATGTTATCTCGAGAGCTTATTACAAATTAGAGGAAATTGATAAAAAATATCAAATTATTAAAAACTCATCGCATGTATTGGATATTGGTTGTTGTCCTGGTGGATGGACCCAATACATATTAAACAAAAATAGAAATCAAAGTGTAGTGGGGGTCGATATTCTCCCAATGGAGAAAGAATTTAGTAAGAATTTTACTTTTTATAATTTTGATTTAAATGAATACGATAAGATTTCATCTCTTTTCATGTCAAAAGATTATTATTTTGATGTCATTATTTCTGATATAGCCCCAAATACATCGGGTAATCAGTTCCTAGATCAGTCAAATAGCTATAATTTAAGTTTGCTATCTTACCAATTTATAAAAAACTTTTTAAAACAAGGCGGATCATTTTTAGTCAAAAATTTTCAAGGAGAAGATACAGAAGCTTTATTTAAAGAAGTTAAATCTCAATTTAAAAAAGCAAGTTATGTTAAACCTATTGCTTCAGACAAAAAATCGAAGGAAATTTATATTTTAGGTTTAGAAAAAAAATAATTCTTCAGCCAGACATTTAGTGAGGATAGGTCATTAAAAATTTTTTTTTTATTATTATAGGATACTTCAAATGATTCACGATCGTATTTATTTGAGTAATTGATTTTAATAATAGGAAAAGAGAAATTTGATTTATAAAAAGTAATATTAGTCTTTGAGTTTTTTGTATCAGCTGTTTGTATTGAATAATTTTTCCATATGTTTTTAGATAGCCCATATGAGTAAGTACTTAAAAGATATTGAAATGTTTTTTTTGGAATAGAATAATTAGGATTATTATTTAAGTTTATAATTTTCAATATATATTAAAATAAATGGTACTTTTAAATTCTTCAAGTTGTAATTTTGGTTGGAGACCTGATAATTTTGAATTCACAAGCATCAAAGGTTTAAAAAGTTCTTTTTATGAAATAGCAGGTTTGAATGGATTATTGGCTATGTTTATATGCAACCATTGTCCATATGTGAGGTCAATTGAAAACAAAATATCAATTGAAACAACTCGTCTGAAAGAGTTAAGCGTAAATTCCCTAGCAATTATGTCTAATGACCAATCTGCATATTCTGAGGATAGTAATCATAATTTATTGAAGCAGACCTTAAGAGCTAACTTTGATTTTGAATATATAGTTGATAGTGATCAGACTATAGCAAGAAAATTCCAAGCTTTGTGTACGCCAGAGTTTTATTATTTTGGTAAAGATTTTAAATTACATTATAGAGGAAGACTGGATTCAAATGGAAAAGATCCAGAAATGGGTGAGCCAGAATTATATTATGCTGTTGAAGAAGTAATTTCTAAGGGGTATTGTTCCCCACAACAAAGTCCAAGTTTGGGTTGTTCGATAAAATGGAAAAGTTAATAAATAAGAAAAATATTGCTATTATTGCTATTATTGGTTTTTTTTTAATTTCTCTTTCATATTTTTTGATTTCTAAATCAAACAAAGACACGGAAAAGTATTTTGATATTTATCTAGCTAGCCTCTACAACGAGGATATTCAAGATATTGATCAAAAAATGACTTACTTGTCAAAGATTGAAGATCCAAATGTTTCTTTTTTTGCTGATTTGAATTTAGCTTCAATAGAGAATTTAGATAAATATGAAAAACTTGATAGAGATATAATTCTTTTAAAAAAAGCGATTATTGATTTGGACCCTGGAACTTTAAAATCATTATCTTTAGATGAAAATTTTATTTTTAGCGATATTGCAAAAATATATTATCTTAATTTAGATATAAATAATTTTGACATAATCTATCAAGATAATAGTGAAAAAATTGAAAATTTTTTCATCAAGGCTATCAGTCGATTGAAAAATGAAAATAGTTAAGCTTATTGGCTTTTTACTTATCCTTTCATCTTGTAATCAATATTTAGGAACTATAGAACCCGATTATATTCCAAGTAATGATATTGAAGAAGTGTTCTTAAGCAATGCAATTGTCTTAGATAATAACGAAGAATTTAAAATAGGAGAGGTGCTCTACCCCCCTGATAAAAAGTTGAATTTTAAAAATTCAATTGATTTTCAAAAAGTGACTACCATTGATAAAAAAACTAATTTTTTATTTCTAGAAAATGAAATTTATTACAACAAGAAAAATGATTTTTATTCATTAAATAAAAATGATTTCAAAGAAATAAATCGTAATAAAATCAAACTAAATAAAGATGAAGAAATAATTCATATTTCCTCTTTTGAAAAAAATCTCTTTGTCTTAACAAATCAAGGTAAAGTTTTTAAATTATTGCAAAATAATTTTGAATTAATACAAGATTTACAAATTTTTTTGAGCCAAAATACTTTTTCTAAATCCTCAAAAATAATTGCCTTTAGTGTTTTTGGTGATGTTATTGAAATTGATTTAAAAAATAATATTTTTGCTATTAATGGAAATTTTGATGTTAATCACGGAATAACAAAATCTTCAAATATTTACCCCTATAATAATATCAATATAATGCTTTATAATTCTGGAACATTGGTTTTTTTAAACCAGCAAACCAATAATCCAGAGACTAACTATTATTTGGAGGATTTAAACATTCTATCCCAAGTGGGTATATTCGAAGAATTTATAGACGCCCCATTTCATATTGATAATTTTATTTATTTTATAGAAAAAAAAGGATTAGTTTCTGTTTTCAATCCAGTAACTTCTGAAATTTTATGGGAGACTGATATTTCCAGCCCCATTATTGACTATTTCATTGATGAAAATAAAAACCTATATGTTTTAACCTACAATAAAGTCAATATTTTTTCATCTCAAGGCCAATTACAAAAAGATATATCGCACAAACTTGAAAATCCTTTTAATTTTTGGATCGACGATGCAAATCTCTATTTAGCTAATCAAGATGGATTATATATTATAAACTTAGATGGAGATCTTATTTATTCAATTAAACAAAAATTTCAAGATTTTTTAAAAGTATTTAATAGTAACAATCAATATTATTTTGCAGATAGTAAAAATCTTTATACTCTAATTGAATAACTACTTCATAATTGGAAAAGTAAATGAGGGCAAATCTCATTTATTCAATCTTTTTTCTAAGGATCATAGAACTATTTCAAATCCGAAAGAAAATACAACTGTGGACATAATACGTAAAGAAATTTCTACAAATAACTTTATTTATTACTTATATGACACTCCAGGTTTTTATAATATATCAGAATTCAAAGAAATTTATGACAGAATTAAAAATCTTAAAATTTCTAATATTAATTTTATTTATCTATCTGAAAACTTTACTGATCAAGATTTAAAAATTTGTAAATATATTAATTCTCTAAACTTAAAAATTTATTATTTTAATTTCAAATCTTTAAACTTTATAAATTTTATTCCAAATTTATTTTCAAAAACTTTTGCAAATCAAAAAGATAATTTTTTAGATCTATATAATTTTTTATCAGATAAAAATTTAATAACAGATGAGACTTTTCAAAAAAAGGAAATAAGCACTATTGTTATTTTTGGTAAAGAAAATACTGGTAAATCTACTTTGTTTAATAAAATTACTAATATTCAGTTATCTAAAACATCGCCCCAACTGCACACAACTCGTGACTCCGTTAATTGGGATATTCAATATCAAAAAGAGACATTACGTTTTATTGATACGGCAGGATTTATTAGAAGCAGATCTAATAGAAAAAATAATGATTTTGAGAAGTTTTCAATCAATCAATCAGAATATTTTATTAAAAATGCATCACTTATAGTTTTATTGTTAGATTCGACTTCAGAGTCAAAGTTAGATCTTTCACTTATTGGATCGCTTTCAAAGAGAAATAAGCCTTTTTTAGTTCTTGTAAATAAAATGGATTTAATAATGGAAAAAAATATCTATCAAAAGAAATTTTTAGATTATTTATCAAATAATCATAATTACTATAGTTCTTTAAATATTCACTTTATATCAGCAATAAATTTATCAAAGTCTAAAATTTTAGAATTAATACACGATCATTTAAATAATAAATTTTTCTTTAAGACTTCATATTTAAATAAAATGATCAAGTCTATTAACGGGGAATTAGGTAAAATTCAAAAAAATTCTAAAGAATTTAAAATCTACTTTATTACTGCATTTACTGTTAATCAAAAAAACTATTTTAAGATTTCTTGTAATTTTAATAAAAAAAATATCAAACCGCATATCAAAAACTTTTTATCAAAAATATTAATTAGAGAACTAAATCTAAAGGGTATTAATTTTAATTTAATATTTTAAATTTAAATTATATTTTTTTGATAGATCTTTTTGTAGAGTTTTTAAGTAATGTTTTAGGGATAAATTAAAATTGTTTAAGTGAACCTTAAAGTGGCTTTCTTCTTCTAAAAGTAACTCAAAAATCATATTTTCTGCAAACTTATCTAATAACAAATTTATAAAAAAAATTAAATTACCAACTGAATAATAGTTTTTTTTGATTAATTCATAGTCGTATTGATATGAGATCATATTTAAATCATAGCTATCATTAATAATAATTATTTTATTTATTTCATTAAATTCTTGATTAATGAGTTGGGTAGCTTTTACATAGTCTTCTATATTTAAAAAATCAATTTGAAGTTGTTTTTTTATGGAGTCGTTTTTCCAATTGCTATCTTCTGAGATCAGAATGATATTGTCTTTTTCTGAATACTTTATTTTACCATGATAATGAATAATTAAACTGTTATTCAAACTAGCTTAATTTGTTCTTTTTGTTGTTTTTTTAATGTTTGATCAATTAGAGGAACGGGATATTTTTTTGTAAAACACGCATCACAATAACCTTGATTGCCATTAACTGCTTTATAAAGCCCTTCTAAAGAAAGATACTGTAAAGTGTCAACTTCTAAATAGTCTTTTATTTCTTCAAGATTTTTAATATTAGCAATCAGATTGTCTTCATTTGGAGTGTCGACCCCATAGTAACATGATCCAATTATAGCTGGTGACGCAACTTTAAAGTGTATTTTTTTTACTCCTGCATTTTTTAAAAGACTTACGATTTTTTTACTAGTCGTCCCCCGAACTATAGAGTCATCTATCAAGGTAATTGACTTGCCTTGAAGTAATTTAAGATTGACATTGTGTTTCATTTTTACTGCCAAATCTCTTAATTCTTGTTTTGGTTGAATAAACGATCTTCCCACATAGTGATTTCGAATAATGCCAAGTTGAAAAGGTATTCCGGAAGCTTCCGAGTATCCTATAGCTGATGCCAATCCAGAGTCAGGAACAGGAATTACTATATCAGAATTATTTTTTTTATTTTCCAAATATAGTTGCTTGCCAATATTAATTCTCGCTTCATAGACATTTTGATTAAGAAAATTTGAATCAGGTCTTGCAAAATAAATATACTCAAAAATACAAAATGTTTTATTAACTTTATTGGCTATTGAAAATGATTTTATACCCTTGTCATTGATTAAAAGGATTTCGCCAGGATCAATTTCTCGCTCAAATGTAGCATTGATAATATCTAAGCCACAAGTCTCAGATGAAAGGACAAAACCGTTATCTTTTTTTCCTAAAACAAGGGGTCGGATTCCATTAGGATCTCTGATTGCTATAATTTCATCATTGTATGTAATTATGAGTGAGTATGCCCCTTCTACTTTTCTAAGAGCATCTTGAATTTTTTCAATAATATTAGTCTCTTTACTTTTGGCTATTAGATGAAGAATAACCTCAGTATCCATATCAGATTGAAAAATACACCCATCTTCAAGTAAATTTTGTTTTAAATAATGAGCATTAGTAATATTGCCGTTATGTGAAATAGAAATATTGTCTTTATTAATTTGGGCATATAAAGGTTGAATATTTTTTTCTTCGCTACCACCAAATGTGGAATAACGATTATGACCATTTGTTACTCTAGGATTTTCAATTTTTTCATGATCAAATCCGGCATATACTTCAGAAACTTTCCCTATACCCTTTTTAAAAGAAAATAACCCACTTTCTTGAAAATAAAATACCCCAGAGGCCTCTTGACCCCGATGCTGTAGAGCATGAAGCCCCAAAATAGTGGAATAGATAGATTCTTTTAAATCATATGTCCCAAAAACAGCACAATGATCGATAAATCTATCTTGATTAATATAACTCATCAGTTTTTTTTAAATTCTCCTTCGGGACTTTATCATTGTTTTTTTGATTAATATTTAAATTATTGTCATTTTTTTTATTAAGAATTTTTTCATAAAAAGAAATATTAAATTCAGTAAGAGGGTTATTAATTGTTATATGTTTATTAAGAAAAATTGAGAAGGAAATATAAAAGAGAAAGGTAAATATCAAAAAACCATAAGCTCCTCCAATAACTATATCAATTATTTTAAATTCTAGTTGTGATGGTGGTTTGATATTGATTGCCTTTTCCAAAATAGAGTAGGCTATATAAACTATTAGAAATATGGATATAAAAGTAATTATCTCAAAAAAAATTTTATTTGAGTCTGCTAGATTATTAAAAAATTGTATATCCAATTTAGTTAAAATGGAGTTCGATGCTTTTTTATAAAATAGAAATGGGATAGAAATAGATAAAAGAATTTTTAGACTGTAGTTAATTGACTTTGTAGCACCTTTAAGAGCAAAAAAGATTGTAAATAAAATTAAAAAAGTTAAGTAAATATAGTCGATATAATTTAAGTTATTAAAAGCCATTAACTATTTTGAAGTTTTTTGACACCTAATAGAAATTCGTTCATTAACTTATTCTTTGATTTCAACATTAAATTACATTTTCCAGAGTCTTCAACCACTCCATTATTCAGAAAAAAATAATTATCACCTGTTTTTAGAGCGCTTTGGATGTCATGAGTAATTGTGACGGCAGTCATTTTTTTCTTTTTGATGATTCTGATAATTAATTCATTGATCATATCACTATTTATGGGATCTAAGCCTGTTGTTGGCTCATCTAAAAAAATCACTTTAGGGTTTTTAAAAAGAGCTCTAGCTAGTGCTACTCTTTTTTTCATACCACCGGAAATTTCTGAGGGATATTTATCATAAATATCAGCAGATAAACCTACTTCTTTAAGGGAATTTATTACTTTATTTTTATAATTCTTTTTACCATCAATAAAATCAATAAATGCAATATTTTCAGCAACTGTAAGACTATCAAATAATGCCCCGTACTGAAAAAGCATTCCAAACTTATCTATATCTACAATTTTCTTTTTATCGTAAAATATACTTCCTTCATCATTTTTAATTAATTGGTAAATAATTTTAAGTAAGACAGATTTTCCGCATCCTGATTTGCCAAGAATTATTGTTGATTTATTTTTTTCAATCAAAAGATTAATATTTTTGAGAACGTGATTAGCTCCAAATTTTTTGGATAATTTTTCTATTTTTATTTCCATCTTAAAAAAAAACCTCAGTAAGAAAATAATTAAAAATTAAAATTAAAATTGAGGATATCACTACAGCATTTGTAGTAGCAGAACCAACACCAAAAGCACCTTTTTTAGAATAAAGACCGTTATAACAACTAATGATAGATATGATAAATCCAAAAACTGTGGCTTTAATAACTCCTGATAAATAATCTGAAAAACTTATAAAATCTATGGTATTGATCAAATACATATTTTCATTGAAACCTAAACGATAAACACTTACTAAGTACCCACCCGCAACACCAATAAAATCGACAATAGTAACAAAAATAGGCATGGCTAGCGTAAGACTTAATACTCTTGGAGTCACAAGATAATTAAAGTAATTTGTATTAAGTGTTTTGAGGGCATCTATTTGCTCTGTAACTCTCATAGTTGCTATCTCTGCTGCAATAGCAGAACCAACCCTTGCTGAAATCATCAAACCAGTTAAAACGGGACCAAGTTCTCTTGTTAATGTAAGTACCACTATATTTGGTATAGCTGACTCAGCAGAAAAACGTGAAAAACCCGTGTAAGATTGTAATGCTAGAACCATTCCAGAAAAAATTCCTGTTAGGGCTATGATGGGGATAGAAGAAATAAAAATTTCAATAAAGTATTTTAAATTATGTCGAAAATAAAATTTGGGTTTAAAAATAAATCTAAAAAAAAGATAGATAAATAAAACTATTTTACCAATTACTCTGATAAAATTAAGAGTAGTAGCGCCAATACTTTCAATAAATTGCATTTAATTAATGGTTATTATTTTTATCCATACCCAGAAATTTGGTATATTTATCATCGAAGTATAAATTAATCTTTCCTGTCGGACCATTTCTTTGTTTAGCCACAATGAGTTCAGCTTTATTAAAAACCTCTTCATTTCTATCTTTCCAAGCATCATGTTTTTTTTGATACGACTCCTGAGATTCATCGGGCCCTCTGGTGGGTTCATTTCGTTGGAGGTAATAGCTTTCTCTATAAATAAACATTACAACATCAGCGTCTTGCTCAATACTTCCAGACTCTCTTAAATCTGAGAGTAGAGGTCTTTTATCATCTCTATTCTCAACTTGACGAGATAATTGGGAGAGAGAAACTACTGGTAAGTCAAATTCCTTTGCAAGTTGTTTTAAACTTCTTGTAATCTCAGATAGCTCATTAACCCTGTTATCTCTGCTGCGTTCTGATTTAATAAGTTGAAGATAATCAATCAAAACTAATTTTATGTTATAAAGCTTTTTGTAGCGTCTTAATTTTGAGCGGAGTTCAGAAACAGTCAGATTTGGGCTATCATCAAAGAAAAAATTTAATTGATGTATTTCTTGATAGGTTGATGAAAGTGCAGCTGAGTCTTTTTCATTTAATTCACCTTTGCGAAGTTTATCACTAGGTATACGAGATTGTTCCGCTAAAATTCTAAGACCTATTTGTTCTGCGGACATCTCTAATGAGAACATCACCACAGAACCCTTTTCCTCTTCATTTGAATAGTATTTTGCAGCATTAAATGCAATATTAGTAGCTAGTGCTGTTTTTCCCATTGAAGGTCTTCCGGCTAAGATTACAAGATCGGAATTTTGCAGCCCTCCCAACATATTATCTAAATCATTAAAACCAGACACAACTCCAGAATACTGACCTTTTTTCTTAAATGCTTTTTCAACCAGTTGAAGAGAGGATTTTGTAACAGAAGCAAAATCTTTAAATTCATAATTTTCATTTTTAAAGTTAGATAAATCAAATATTTTTTTTTCTAAATCTAAAAAAATTTCTTTTATATTATTGGATGTTTGAAAAGTTGTGGCTTCATTATTCTTATCTTGGGTTAATTTAAAGAGTTCTCTTCTAAGATATAGCTCCTGAAGACTTTCAATGTAATTTAAAAAAATTTCTTTTGAAAAAACTATTTGATCTATTTGAAGCGTTAGATCTTTTAAGGTTTGGGAATGAATATCAGGAATGTAATTTTTAATAGTATCTGTGGAGATATTTTTTTGAGATTGATGAAAATCCTCAATCACTCTAAAAATTTTTAAATTTTCAGGGTTAGCAAATAAATTATGTGAAATATGTTCAAAATGTGTATCTAAAAGTTCAGGATGCTTGATTAAATATGAAAGTAAAATAACCTCAATATCATTATCTTTTAAGCTGTCGTAAGTCTTTTGCACAAATATAAATTAGTAGGAATTTAATAAAAAGATAGTCTTAGGAAGAACTTTTAGGGGATAAGATCTCAATATTCAGTGAACAATTTACTTCTGGGTGAAGATCTATCTCAACAGAGTACTCGCCAATAGTTTTAATCTTGTTACCAAGTTTGATTGATTTTTTTTGTATAGAAATACTGTTGTCATTAAGAAATGTAACAATATCAGATACTGAAAGAGATCCGTAGAGTTCACCATTATCTTTTGCTGCAATTTCTTTTGTAAATTTTAGAGCATTAATAGATTGCGCAGTAGTTTCTGCACGGGACTTATTTTCATTATCTTTAATCAGTAAATTCTGCTCATTTAATTTTATATCTTCAATATTTTGTTTAGTGGCAATTTTTGCTTTACCATTAGGGATAAGATAATTTCGAGCATAACCATCTTTTACAGATACAACAGATCCTATATCCCAATTTTTTTTAAATTTCTCTATAACTACAACTTTGGTCATGATTACATTAAAGATAAAAATCTAGCTTGTTTAATAGCTTTAGTAATTTTTGTATGAATTGATCGAGACATGTTTGTAACTCTTTGAGGAATTATTTTTCCATTTTCGTTAGTAAATTTTTTTAATAAATGGGTATGTTTGTAGTCAAGGTTTAAGAGTTCTTCATTGGAAATATTTAGATTTTTTTTCATAGCTTAATTATCTTTATTAATTTGAGGAGTTGCTTGATCAATATTATCGTTCGATTTAGTAATCAAAAATCTTAGGCAATCTGTATTAAATTTTAAAAAACCATCTAATTTTTTAGGAAATTCACTATTTGCATCAAACCTTATGAATTTGAAGGAACCTTTAGAATATTTATTGATAGAAAACTTCAGGTTTTTTATTCCCCAATCCTCTTTGTAACCAATAGATACCTGATTATCACTAAAGAACTGCTCAATAGATGTATTTAAATTTTTCATCTGATCATTGGCAAGATCAGGTTTTACTATAATAGTTGTTTCGTATATGTTAGACATGTAAAAAGAGTGTCTACACATATAATTTAGCCATGTCAAATAAAAATCTTTCTATTCTTTTCACAGGGCAGGGTTCGCAATACCCTGAGATGGGAGTTGAGTTATCTAATAATTTTAGTTGGGTTAAAGAAAGATATAAACAAAGTTCTGATATTTTAGGCTATGATGTATTAAAAAAGCAAGAAAACCCTGAAATATTAAATTTAACCGAATATAGCCAGCCCTCAATTTTTATTTATACATCAATTATGATTGATTTTATGAGGGAAAAGCTAAAAAACTCTGCTTCTAAAATCACACTTGCGGGACATTCTCTTGGAGAATATGCGGCCTTATATTTTGCAAATAGTTTGAATTTTGAGGATATGTTGAGAGTTGTTAAATTTAGAGGAGAAGCCATGTCCATTGTCTCTGATCCTTCTAAATATATGATGTATGCTGTTTTAAAAAAGGAAGATCAAGTTTTAGACCACTCAATCTTCGGCAATGGGGTTTATCTTGCCAATCTGAATTCAGATAAACAGATTGTTATTTGTGGAATGAAAGACAAATTAGAGGTCTTTAAGGAAAAATATCCACTCGGAAAGTATATTCCTCTAAACGTTTCAGCGCCTTTTCATTCTGAGTTAATGATTGAGAGTTCGAATTTATTTGAAAATAAAATTAGCGAAATTATTTTTGGCGACGTTGAGATTGATGTTATCTCCAATCATTTACTTTTAAATTATAAAAATATTTCTAAATTAGAATATTCAAATCAATTAAAAATGCAAATTCACTCTCCAGTTCTATGGTCAGAGACTATCCAAAAAATATTATCATTGAATGTAGAAAGTTTTATTGAAATAGGACCTAAAAAAACTCTTCTTAACTTTTTACCTAGAAGTTACGCGGGCGATAAGATAGCTATAACTAATAAAGAGGAATTAGAAAATTATGTTTGAAGATAAGAAAATTTTTATTACTGGGGGGACTGGTTCGATCGGAAACTCAATATGTCATTATTTTTATCAAAATAAATGCAGTGAAATTTATGCCTCTACAACAAATTTACAAAAGGTTAAAACTGAAGATAGTTTTATAAAATTTAAACAATTAAACCTAAGTGAAATTTCAAATATTAATCTTGAAGAACATCTAGATCTTGATGTTGACTATCTTGTATTAAATGCAGGATTAACGAAAGATAATATTTTTCTCAGAATGTCAAAAGAGGAATGGACAAATGTTATTGATGTAAATTTAAATTCATCATTCTTTCTCTTAAAACATTTCATTAAAAAGATGGTAAAAAAAAGATTTGGTAGAGTTGTTTTCATTTCCTCTGTTGTTGCCCATACTGGAAACCCAGGTCAAGTGAATTATACTTCATCAAAAGCTGCAATATCAGGAATGGTAAAATCTTTAGCTTTAGAACTTTCAAGTAGAAATATTACAGTAAATGCTGTTGCCCCTGGTTTTATATCTTCAAATATGACTGATAAGTTGAATGAAAGTCAAAAAAATGCAATTTTAGAAAGAATCCCAATGAAAAGACTGGGGGTACCAGAGGATATCGCTAAAGCCGTAGGTTTTTTATGTTCAGACAATGCTAGTTATATAACTGGCCAAACTATTCATGTAAATGGCGGTTTGGCTTTAATTTAATAAAATTATTTGAATCTTGGAGATTATGTGGTACGAACTTTAAAAATTATTACTAAAAGGATTTAAAAATGAGCGATATTGAAGATAGAGTTAAAAAAATTGTTGTTGAACACCTAGGTGTAGAAGAGTCTAAAATACAAAGTGACTCTAAATTTATTGATGATTTAGGTGCGGATAGCTTAGACACAGTTGAATTGGTTATGGCTTTTGAAGAAGAGTTTGGATGTGAGATACCAGACGATGCTGCTGAGAAAATTGTTACTCTTAAAGACGCAGTTACATACTTAAGCGCTAACTCAAACTAGAAATTCTCTCTTTTTAAAATTGAGGAGAGTAGTAGTTACTGGCCTAGGAACAATAAATCCTCTAGGCAAAAATGTTGAAGATAGCTGGGACTCATTAATTAGATCAAAAAGTGGAATAGATAAGATTTCCACTTTTGATGTTAATGAGTACCCTTGCCAGATAGCCGGTTCAATAAAACCCCAACACATTAGTGAAGACATTGTCTCATCCAGAGAGCAAAGAAAAATTGATAGATTCATTACTCTGGGTCTAATAGCGGCTCATGAAGCTTTTTTAGACTCCGGTTTTGAGGTGAATGAAGAGAATTCATTAAGATCAGGAGTAATGGTCGGATCGGGAATTGGCGGCTTAGATACAATTTATAAAAACTCCTCTATTTTGGATAATCAAGGTATTAGAAAAATATCTCCTTTTTTTATACCATCATCTTTGATTAATTTATTATCAGGCCATATATCGATTAAATTTAATTTAAAAGGCCCAAACAGTTCTCCTGTTACG
>VTPN01000044.1 GCA_008638215.1 Pelagibacteraceae bacterium | reverse complement strand
ATTTATCCCGATAGATTACCTGGGGGATAT
Organism: Pelagibacteraceae bacterium; assembly: GCA_008638215.1. Taxonomy (GTDB): domain Bacteria; phylum Pseudomonadota; class Alphaproteobacteria; order HIMB59; family HIMB59; genus HIMB59. The sequence continues at coordinate 7,400 of VTPN01000044.1, read as the reverse complement.
CAAATCTTTGGTAGAACCCCTGTTCCAATTTGGGATCCAGAAAAAAGATTTTCTGTTTTTAAAGATAGTATTTGTCTATTTAAACCTGGTGATAGGATTAAGTTTAATCCATGTTCTTATGAGGAATTTGAAGAAATTGAAAGAAAGGTTGAAGAAGGAACATATAAATACGAAGTAATGGAGAATCAAAAGTTTTCAATACAAAAATATAAAAGTTGGTTAAGTGAGATTGATTATAATAAGAATTTTTAAATATGTTTGAAGTTATAAAAAAAGGCCTAGAAACTTCTCTTCAAGATTATCCTGGTAGAGTTGGATTTCTTAACCAAGGATTTCCCCCATCAGGCCCCATGGATAGCTGGTCTTTTCGTTTAGCAAATATAGTAATTGGTAATGATCCAAATGAAGGTGCTTTAGAATGTCAATTTATGGGCCCTACTCTAAAATTTGAATCTGATCATATCATCTCAATTTGTGGCGCAGATATGCAACCAAAAATTGATGGCCAATCCGTTCCTATGTGGGAAAGTATTCTTGTTAAAAAAGAACAGAACCTGGAATTAAGTTTTTGTTTAAGTGGGGCAAGAACTTATATAGCTTTTTCTGGTGGCATCAAATCTGATCTATGGCTCGGATCAAAATCAACATTTCATAAAGCTGGTGTTGGAGGGATAGAGGGACATGCACTACAAGATGGGCAAAAAATTTCTCTTGGGGAATCAAATGCTGTCATTGGAAAAAAAATATTAGAGTCCGCGAGACCTAAAATTTCTCAAAGCAATAATTGGGAGATTGAGGTAGTAAGAGGACCAAATGATGATTGGTTAAATGAGGAAGGTTATTCTACTTTTCTTAATGCAAAATGGAAACTCCAAGCTCGTAGTGATAGGACTGCTTCAGATTGGATGGTCCTAACTTAAGCTTCACAGAAAAAGCAACCAATAAGGCGCCGGAACATGGTTTTGCGCCTTCAAATATAATTGATCAAGGCTATCCAATTGGCGGAATAAACTTAGCAGGACAAACGCCAATTATTTTAGTTAATGACGGTCCAAGCATGGGAGGTTTTATAGTACCTTATACCGTTCCATCCGCCTCATTCTGGAAACTTGGGCAGGCAAAACCGAACGACCTTTTAAAATTTAAAGAGATATCAGTTGAAAAAGCACAAGAAATGCGATCTCATCAAACCGAAATTTGTTCTAGTAGGAGTGTATCTTAATTTTAATTATGAGTACTGAAGTTTTAACATCTGTTCCAGGTAATATTTGGAAAGTTTTAGTAAAAGTTGGAGATCGAGTTAATGAAGGTGATGTTCTCTTTATAATGGAAGTTATGAAGTCTGAAGTTAACCATAATGCTCCTGTGAGTGGAACAATCGTTGAAGTCAATATTCATAATGATCAAGAAGGGGTAAGCCCTGGTACTATTGCAGTAATAATAGGTTAATGACCTCAAATTTAATTCTTTACAATGGTCCGACATCACCATTTGGGAGAAAATGTAAAATTGCAGCTAATATACTTCAAATCCCTCATGAAGAAAAAATAATCAACGTTTACAAATCTGATTTTTTAGATGATTTCAATCCACTTCGTCAAATACCTACTTTGGTAGCTAATGGTCAAGTTATTGCAGATAGCAATAATATTTGTTTATATTTTGATAATATTTCTTCAAAGAATTCTCTATATCCAAGTGATCGTTATTGGGACTGTCTTTCCTTTATCAATGTAGCAAATGGAATTATGGAAAATGGAGTAAATAGATTTATTGAAATAAGTGCAATTGAAAAAAAAGATCAAAGAGAAAAAACAGTATTACGTTATGAAAAAAAGATTGCTAGATCAATTGAATGGATAGAGAAAAATTTTCAAAAAATTAATTTAGAATTCTTATCAATGGATTTAATTTCGATAGCCTGTGCTCTTGACTATACCAATTTTAGATATTCAGATGATTGGAAAAATAATAATCCCAATTTAAAAAATTGGTTTGATCAAATTAGTGAAAAAGAATTCATGAAAGCCTCGAGTCCTGGTGTGAGCTTTAAGTATGAATAAATTAAATAAAACACTTAAACAAGATTCTAACTAATGATAAGCTTTGCAATATGAAATCTCTTTTTATCAGCATCTTCTTTTCCTTCTTTGCTATTAATCTCTTTGCTGAATATGAAATGCATATACCAAATTGTACGCAGAAAGGTGTTGAAAATTGTGGTGGTTTTTTATTTGATAATGAAACAGGTGATGTTCTTTTTTGTGGTTCCGAAAGCTGTATCGATTTAAAACTCCCTAAGTCATGGAGAGAAAAGCAAACAGAAAAACTGTCTAAACAAGATCAAATTATCGAAATGCTAAACAATATTCAAAGTAGCGGCATAATTACGAAAAATTCAAATACAATTCAAAATTTAGAAACTAGCCAAGTAGAAAATAATCTCAAAGAAAATGAGATTGAAACTGAGTCTGAAATTGCTAACACAACAAAAGAAAATCAAGTATCAGAAAATAAAAAAGAAGAAAAATGTGATAAAGATAAAAAAAGTCTTTGCGAAGCTTCTGGTGGAATGCAACTTGGAGGCACAAAAATGAAATTAAAAAAACCTACTAATTAATATTTATTTTGAAAAAGTCTTATGCCAAAAAACTACTATCTATTTTAATAATAAGACAAAACCTAATAATCGATCTCACTAAAGAAATTGGGATGCAAAAAAAAGAAGCGTCAGAAATAGTTGACTTTGCTCTTCAGTTAAATGAAAAATTTCCTAAAAATTATCTTCAACTCAAAAATGAAATTAAAGCTTATATCATTATCAACATGCTGTCTTTAGTGACTAAATTTAATAATTAAATTCCACTAGTATCAATTTTTTTAATACTTTCTTCCTCTTTAATTTCTTTCTGAAGATTGTCATAGTTTTGGTTCTCGTTATTCATAAACTGAAAATCACTCAAAGTAATGCTAAGTCTTCGATTATTGAAGGAATAGTCACAGGTGAATGTAAAAATGATATTTTGATCATTGGCGGAATTGTTCAAGTAAACATCCCAAGTGGATTTGCTTTGTAAATTAGCATCTAGTTTTTGTGAAGTTACATTAAAAAAAATTGAGTTTTTTTTCTCAAAAGAAAAAACAAATTTTTTTTGCATTTCTAGGCATTCTATAGGAGATAAAGACAAACTATCATTTGTTCCCTCCACCTCATAGATTTTCCCATTTTTAGTAAGTTTTAAAATGTAATTTTTGACTTGATTATTGGAGTTAATGATTTTGTCAGGATCTAAATTTAAACTAACAATTTGATCTTGAATATAAACGAAACTGCCTTGATTTGAAAAATCTTTTATAGGCAAATATAATTTATATCCAAAAAGCTCCAAAGAGGATGCGTTATTAAAAAATAATATCAATAATAATTGAAGTAATACAAACCTCATTGCTGAAAACTATACCATTTATTTAATTACTAGAAAATTTATTGTGATATCTAGGAATATCATTTAATGAAAATTTTTTACAATGATCTATTCCTAAGATTAATGTTTTCCACATCAATCGCCCTGCTTCATTCAATTCTTCAAAAATTTCTGATGCCAAGCTTAAAAACCATATTTTAAAAGAGTCTTTTGAAATTCGATCTAAATTAGAATTGACCAGATCGGTAAATATTACTCTCCACTTATTTAGCAAAAAGATTTTTTCCTGTATATTTAATGAATCAGGGTCTAAGAAATATTTTTTTTGCAAGGTGTTTTTTGGGTTATTGATAATTTCTATCTTAAATTCATAAGCATTATCTAAAATCAATGATTTTTCTTCATTAGAATTTATAACAATCCAGTCATTAAATCCGACAAGTAGTTTAGATGTAATGTCTCTTAGATATTGAGTATCATTGTCATCAAGCACTCTAAATAAATTTTACAAAAGAGAAAGAACTTCACTAGCTAGTGAGCTTATCTCTGTGCTTCCTTTACCGCTTTTTTGTTTTTCAATTGCTGATAAACCCAAACCCATACTTGAAATAAATATCTGCCTGTTTCCTATAATTGTATTAGATTGATCAACTTTCATTTTAGAAATAAATTGTTTTGCTTCATTTAATAAACGAGATTTTGCATTAGCTCGATTGATAACAACTAAGATTTTTTTCTTTTCTCTCTGAGCTAAATCTATTATGGACTCTGTTGCCCAAAAATCTACTTGGGAGGGAGAAACGGGAATTAAAATCAAATCCGCTATTTGTATGGCAGGTCTGCCATCAGCATCTATTTTAGGTGGGGTATCAATAATTATCATATCGGTCTTATCTTTTAAAGAGTTAGACTCATACTGGACTCCCCATAGACTTGAGGTTTTCATTTTAATTAAATTTTTATCTTTTAATTTACTTTCTCTCTGAATAAACCATTTACCTAAACTGCCCTGAGGATCAGCATCTAAGATGGTTGTTTTGAGTTTGCGATTTAAAGAAAAACTAACAGCTAAGTTAGCTGCTAAAGTTGTTTTACCAGAACCGCCTTTTTGTTGAGCTATGGTTATGATTTTAGTCATCCAAGTCTAAGTATAGGAAAATATTAACAGAGTTAAAGATCGAATCAGTTCTAAGAAAAATAAAATGTTTAAAAATTTAATACCTTATTTATATTAAGTTTATGGATAGTTTTTCATTTAACACAACTCCAGGGATAAGATTTGGTTCTAATTTTGCTATCACAACTGCTGAAGAGGTTTCAAAAAAACTTGGTGAAAATATTTTTTTTATTACTGACCCTGGCTTAAGAGAACTTGGTTTAATTGATGATATAATTAAAGAGTTAAAAAAATATTCTAATATTGAAATTTTCTCTGAAGTAGAAGCAGATCCCTCCATAAATACATTAGAATTATCTATAGAAATTGCAAAAAACATTAATACCACTGGTGTAATAGGCTTTGGTGGAGGATCTTCAATGGATATTGCAAAACTTTGCTCCCTGATATTGGGTTCACAAGAAAACATTCATGAAGCTTGGGGCGTAGCTAATGCAAAAGGACCTCGTTTACCTTTGGTTTTATATCCAACGACTGCTGGCACCGGCTCCGAAGTAACACCTATCTCAATCATTACTCAAGAAGACTCTGAAAAAAAAGGAGTATCATCTCCTATAATATTACCAGACCTTGCTATTTTAGATCCCCTACTAACTATAGGCCTTCCGTCAAAAATTACTGCTGCCACGGGCATAGATGCAATGGTTCATGCTATTGAATCCTATGCTTCAAAAAGCAAAAACAATAATCTGATTTCCCAAACCTTAGCCAAGGAATCTCTAAGACTATTAGGGTCTTCTATACGAGAGGCCGTTTTTAATGGAAAAAGTATAGAAGCTAGATCCAATATGTTGATCGGTTCTATGCTCGCTGGAGTATCCTTTGGTAATTCTCCAGTGGCCGGCGTACATGCACTTGCTTATCCTATTGGAGGCACCTATCACATACCTCATGGCCTCTCCAATGCTCTCGTTTTACCCCATGTTTTGAGATTTAATTCCACTTCAATAGAAGCAATAAATAACTATAGCGAATTAGCGCCAATCATTTTTCCTGAAATTGAAATTAATACTAGTAATCAAGATATTACGGCTATTTTTATTGAAAAAATAAGCTCTTTATCTTTAGAACTTGGTTTAGAGCAGAAATTAAGGGAGGTTGGAATTCCCCAAAGTGGATGTGAAACTATGGCCAAAGATGCCATGAAGCAAACAAGATTACTAATTAACAACCCAAAAGAAATTTACGAACAAGATGCTCTTGAAATCTATAAATCAGCTTGGTGATGCTGTGGTTTTTTATCATTTGCATTAATCCTAAAACTTGAAATATTCAATTTCTTAATTACATAATTAAAAAAAACATAATGTTAAAAGTTGAAAATATCTCTAAATCTTTTGGTGAATTTAAAGCAATTAATAATTTATCTTTTGAAGTGCAAATAGGTGATGTTATGGGTTTTTTAGGCCCTAACGGAGCAGGCAAAACAACCTCTATGAGAATAATCACGGGTTACCTTAAATCTGATATTGGAAATATATTTATTGATGACAAAAACTTCGAAGCTGATCCTATCCAGGCTAAATCAATGATTGGTTATCTTCCAGAAGGCGTACCTTTGTATCTTGATTTTTCCCCATATCTTTATTTAGATTATGTATGCCAAGTGAGAGAAATTAAAAATTCTAAAAAAAGTATTGAGAAAGTAATCAATGACTTACAGCTTCAAGAAGTAAAAGATGTAAGAATAGAAACCTTATCTAAAGGATTTAAAAGAAGGGTGGGAATTGCTCAAGCTTTAATTCATGACCCGAAACTTCTTATCCTTGACGAACCTACTGATGGGTTAGACCCACTTCAAAAATTTGAAGTGAGAAAATTAATTAAAAATTTATCAAAAAACAAAGCAATCATCATTTCCACCCATATACTCGATGAAGTTCCAGAGGTGTGTAATAAGTGTCTTATAATAAATGACGGAAAAAAAGTATTTGAGGGAACGCCTAATCAATTGAAAAGAAAAGTAGGTAAATCTTTAGATGAAAAATTTAGAAAGATTGTAAATTAATGTTGGCGCTTATAATTCGTGAATTAAAATTATATTTCATTACTCCTGTTGCCTATATCTTTACTGCAATCTTTATTGTATCCACAATGTCACTTACGTTTTATTTTGGAAATTTCTTTAGTTCTGGAGTGGCTGAATTAAGCATCTTTTTCAGCTTTATTCCTTGGGTTTTTATCTTTTTTATTCCTGCGGTTACCATGAAAAGCTGGTCTGAAGAAAAAAGATTAGGAACTATTGAACTTCTTTTAACTTTACCAATTCCCCTCTGGAAAATTATCCTTAGTAAATTTTTTTCAACCTGGTTATTTGTGATTTTTTCAATTGTTCTTACTTTTCCAATATGGATAACCGTAAATTACTTGGGCAATCCAGATAATTTCATCATAGTAGGTCAATATTTAGGTGTGATAATTATGTCTGGAGCTTATATCTCATTAGGTATTTTCTTTTCCTCTTTAACCAATAATCAAATAGTTGCATTTATTTTATCAATTCTATTTTCTTTTTTATTTACTATTAGTGGGTTCCCCTTAATGATTAATTTTATCACTGCTTATTTATCTATCGATATTGTAGAATTAATTTCAAGCTTTAGTTTCTTGACGCACTTTACATCAATTCAAACTGGTTTTTTTTCAATTAAAGGGCTCTTATTTTTTATATCTTTTACCGCTCTTTGGAATTACTTAACAATTTTAAAATTCATGAATAGAGACTAATGAACAATTTACTTCAGAAAAACTATTTTTTAATTGCCACTATTTCTACCGTGCTCTTATTCCTGTCCTTT
>VTPN01000003.1 GCA_008638215.1 Pelagibacteraceae bacterium | reverse complement strand
AAAAGTCAATTTGCTGTTTTTGAATTAGGTATAAATGCCCCTTTAGAAATGAATAGTTTGATAAAAATTCTTCAACCGCATTATGCCTTGCTTACTTGCGTAGAGGACTCGCACATTGGTAACTTTAAAAATTTTTCGGATTTAGTCTCTAATAAAACTAAAATTTTTAAATCAAAAAGATTAATAAAAGGTCTTATAAATATAAGAGATGAACATTTCAAGATACCAAAAAAACTTGCCAATAAAGTATCTGTAATCAATCTCGATAATCTTGATATCAAAACTCATAAACAAAAATTATTTATGATTTCCTTTAAATTTAATAATTCTACTCAAAGTATCTTTTCTGATAAAGGTGGGATTTTCTTAGAAACTGCAGTTCTCTCTTTTTTATTCTTAAGATTATTTATAAAAAAATTTAATAACAAAAAATTTTTCTATAAAGAAGCTATTCTTGACTCTAGAGGCAAAATTATTAACAAAAAATATAAAAATAAAATAATTAAAGTCTATGATCATAGTTATAACGCTAGTCCTTATTCACTTAAAAAGCAAATTAGAAATTTTGATAGCCTTAGAGTAGCAAATAAATTATGTATAATTGGGTCTGTAAAAGAATTAGGAGATCTAAGTAATAAATACCACCTAGCTTTACTAGAAGATATCAAGTCATTAAATATAAAAAGAATTATTCTTATTGGTGAAGAATTTTTCAAATTAAGATCATCTCATAAAAATTTATCTTTTTATAAATCTTATAAAGATTACATCAAGGTTATGAAAAAAGATCTTGAATTTGGAAAAAATATCTTCGTAATGGGTTCAAGACTAAATTATTTAGATAAGGTAATTCAAAATATATGTTAAGTGACTATTTATATAACTTCAAAGAATTTCATTTATTCTTTAATCTTTTTGGATACATTTCTTTTCGGTCAGGCCTATCCCTAATTTCATCTTTTATTTTGATAATAATATTTATGCCTTATTGGATCAAATTTCAAAAAGTATTTAATCCTCTTGGTCAGCCCATAAGAGATGACGGCCCATTATCTCATTTATCAAAAAAAGGTACTCCAACACTTGGGGGAGTTTTAATAATCTTTTCTTTGACTATTAGCACTATTTTATGGACATCAAGTTTTTCTAAATTTAATTACCTACTTCTATTAACAATTTTTTTATTTGGGCTAATTGGATTTTACGATGATTTAAAAAAAATTAAATCAAGAGAAGGTATTAATTCAAAAACAAAATTTATACTCCAAATATGTTCTACAATAATTATTTATTTTACAATTAAATTTTTAGGTTTTGATATTAGTAATTTTTACATTCCTTTTTTAAAAAATATATCTTTCAACATAGGTTTTTTTTATTTTGTTCTAGTTTTATTTATAATTTTGGGTTCAACTAACGCTACCAATCTTACTGATGGATTGGATGGCCTTGTTTCCATGCCTTTAATTTTTGTATTCTTAACTTTTTCTATATTTGCTTATATTTTAGGAAATATTAATTTTTCTGACTACTTGCTTTTAAATTATATTAAAGGATCTGGTGAGATTGTAATCTTTAGTACTGCTGCTATTGGGGCTTTACTTGGATTTTTATGGTTTAATTCTAGTCCTGCCGAAATATTCATGGGTGATACTGGTTCTCAATCATTAGGTGCCGCATTAGCTGTAACTTCTATTTTATTAAAACAAGAATTTGTTTTGGCTATTGCTGGTGGTATATTTGTTTTAGAAGCACTATCGGTAATAATTCAAGTTTTATATTTTAAGTCCACTAAGGGTAAAAGATTTTTTTTAATGGCTCCTCTGCATCATCATTTTGAAAAAAAAGGTCTTTCTGAACAAAAAGTTGTAATTAGATTTTGGATTATTAGTTTTTTATTTTGTCTATTGGCTCTTTCATTGTTAAAAATCAGATAATTGATAGATTTAAAAAAAAAATTTTTAATCTACGGTTTTGGCATAAGTGGAAAATCTATCTCAAAATATTTAAAAAGAAAAAAAGTATATTATAAAATTTATGATGATTATTTAGATTTATCAAAAAATAAAGACTCTATTGATTTAGGCTATTTTAAAAAAAACATTAAACTTTTTGACTACTTTGTAGTCTCACCCTCTATAAAAATAGATAAAAAACATATTCTTTTTGCTCACCAAAAAAAGATTCTCATAGACTTGGATTTTTTATCTTTAGAATTAAATAATCAGATTGTTATTGGTGTTACGGGGACAGAAGGTAAGTCAACTATATGTTTTTACTTATTTCAATATTTATCAAATTTTTATAATCCAATAATAATTGGAAACTATGGTAATACCATTTTAGATAAACATAACATTCAAAATTTATTAAATAAAACTAAAGTAATAATCGTAGAGTTAAGCTCTTATCAATTAGATAAGATAAAATATCTAAGACTAAATCATGCTGTAATTACTAATATTTACCCTGATCATCTAAGATATCATGGTTCGTTTTTAAATTATGTTAAATCTAAATTTAAAATTCAATCTTTACTGGTTGATAATGGATATCTTCATATTAGTAATTTAGATAAAAGGAAATATTCAAAATTAATTAAAATTAATCCCAATAATATTAATTCAATTTCAAATTTAAATATTAAAAATAAAATATTTGGTTTCGATATTCATTTGCATAACGAATATATTTCACAAAGAATATTATTAACCTCTGGCTTAAAGTATAATCAAAATATAAAACTAAAAAATTTACCTTTTAGGTATGAATTAATTGATAATAAATCTGATTTCATGATCATAAATGATAGTAAATCTACCAATCTTGAAAATTCATTACTTAAAATTAATCAAATCAATGTTAATCAGAAAATTATTATACTTGGTGGAATTCCAAAAAAATCAATTAATAAAAAAAATAAAGTAAAAAACTCTTTAGTTTTAATCTTTGGACCCAATAGATTTAGTATAGTTGAAAAACTTGATTTTAATAATTCAAAGTTTTTTACTTTTATTGATTTAGAGAGATTATTTAAATTTTTAAATGTAGTTATCCATCAATTGAAAATTGATATAATTTTATTTTCACCAGGCGGTGAGTCTTTTGATCAATTTAAAAATTACTCCCATAGAGGCTTAATATTTAACAAATATATTAAAAAATTTAAAATTTGAATAATTTACTTTTTAGAGATGATAAAAGTCTAATAGGATCAAATTGGTATTATTTAGAAAAAAAACTATTTATTATCCCGTTACTTCTATCTTTTGTTGGTTTATTGGCAATTTACTCTCTAATTGGTACTGAATACCCAACTGTTTTTTTATTTAAACATATTGTTTTTTTAGTTTTTTCTTACTGTGTCTTATTTCTTTTTAGCTTATTACCTGTCAACAATTTAAGAAGATTACTTAACTTATTGGCATTATCTTTTCTATTTCTTTTGATTTTAGTTCCTTTGCTAGGATATGAAATTAAAGGTGCAACAAGATGGATAAATTTAAATTTTTTTTCAATCCAACCATCTGAAATATTAAAAGGCCCGATTATTTGTTTGTTTTCATGGTTTTGGTATTTGTTTGTTAAAACTGGAAAATTTAGTTATATGATTTTAGCTATATTTCTAATCTTAATTGTATCTTTTCTTCTTTTACTTCAGCCTGATATAGGGACACTAATTTTGTATATATCTACTTTTTTTCTTTTAATAATTTTATATTTAAGAAATATAAAACTTTTTTTTCTACTGGGTTTGTTGGGTATTTTATTTATTACTTTTGCTTATTTTACATTTGATCATGTTGGAATGCGTATAGATAAATTTTTATCTAATGAAAACTCTCCTCAAGTAGCTAGAAGCTTATCAGCTATAATTGGAGGGGGTTTTTTTGGCGTTGGTTTAGGAGAGGGGCAACTAAAATATTCTATTCCTGAGTCTCATAATGACTTTATTTTTGCTATTTTGATTGAAGAATTTGGAATTTTCTTTGGATTATTTATTGCTTTGCTTTATCCAATTTTTTTCTTTTTAATAAAAAGAATATTAAAAAATCAACCTAATTTATTTATACTCAATACTTCATTTTCTTTATGTTTTATCCTATGTATCCAGGCTTTTGTTAATATAGGTTCTTCAATTGATTTAATTCCCCCAACTGGAATGACCCTGCCATTTATAAGTTATGGAGGATCTTCAATGCTTTCTTATGCAATAATATTTGGTACATTGATTAACTTCGCTCAAAATGAAAAAAATTCTACTAGTAACTCACCACAATTATAGTGATACAGGTATTATTTCAAATCTTCTGCATTCCAAATACTTAATTTGTAATATTAGTTTTAAGAATCTGCCTTTATTAAATCAAAGTGATATATGTGAATTTGAAGCAATCATTATTTTTGGTGGTAAAATGAGTGCTAACAGCAAATCGGTTCATATTCAAAATGAATATAAATTTTTATCAAAGGCTATTAAACTTAATAAAAAAATCATTGGAATTTGTCTCGGTGCTCAACTTATCGCTAAGTTTTATGGTTCTATAATTAAAAAATCTAAAAATAAAGAAGTCGAAATAGGATACAGAAACACAAAGAAAAGTAATAATTCGATCATCAATATTAATTCAAAATTCTTACAATTTCACAATGAGGGAATTTCAATTAATTCAAATATGGAAATACTATCCTCTGGAAACCTATTTGATGTGGATGCATTTAAAATTAAAAATAATGAAATTTATGGTTTTCAATTTCATCCTGAGGTAAATTCTAAAATGATTAAAGATTGGTACAGTAATTTAAAATCACTAAATATGGGGACCGACTCCTTATCTAAAATTTTAAAAGAACATAAGGTCTATCATAAAAAAAATTACTTTTGGCTTAATAAAATTTTGAATAGGATAATTTAATGATCAATTTTTATTTTTCAGATGAATATGTAAATCATGACACGGGTTCTCATCCTGAATCTATTCAAAGAATTAAAACTGTAAAAAAGCTTCTAAATGATAAATATTCTCAACATCAATTCATCGAACCCTCAAAAGCCTCAATTGAAATTATATCTAATGTACATGATAAAAATTATATCCAAGAAATATTAAACAATATTCCAAATTCTGGTTTTTATCATTTTGATCCTGATACGATTGCTTCCTCTACTAGTTTAGACAGTTACCTTATGGCAGTTGGAGGTTCGGTTGACTCAGTTGTACATTCAATAAATCACAATTCAAAAAAATCTGTTTACTTTTGTGCTCATCGACCTCCGGGTCATCACGCTGAAAAAAATAAAGCTATGGGCTTTGGTGTATTCAATAATGTTGCTATTGCCGCTCAATTTGCATTAGACCAAAAAAATTATAATAAAATTTTGATTGTTGATTTTGATGTACATCATGGAAATGGAACGCAACACATCTTTGACTCAAACCCAAATATCTATTATGCCTCATGTCATCAATTTCCATTTTACCCAGGTACCGGTAATGAAAATGAAACAGGTGTAGGTAATATATTTAATTGTCCTTTGCCTTCAGGATGTAATTCAGAGTTATTCAGAAAACTTTTTCAAAAAAAAATAATAGATAAGATTGATGTCAAATTTGATCTGTTATTTTTTTCTGCCGGTTTTGATGCCCATAAATTAGATCCTTTAGCTTCTATAAATCTTGAAAATGAAGATTTTGAATGGGTAACCAATGTTACTTTAAAGAAATTTGCAAAAGATATCCCGGTAATTTCTGTACTCGAGGGTGGATATGATATGGATGGACTATATAATGGACTAGACAATCACTTAAAGGCATTAGACAAATACTCAAATGAATAAGAAAAATGAAAAATCTTTTGAAGATGCATTACAAAGATTAGAGGAAATTGCTCAATTACTTGAAAATGAAAGTACACCTCTTGAGGATAGCATTCAGTTGTTTGAAGAAGGTATTGAACTTAAAGATTTTTGTGAAGAAAAATTAAAGTCAGCTAAATTAAAAATAAATAAAATTATAAAAAAAAATAAAGATCTTGTTACTGAGGATTTTGAATAAAATTTAAAACCTCTATGTCAATTTTATCAAAAATTAATTTCCCAAAAGATTTAAAAAAACTCTCTCTTCAAGATCTTAAAACCTTTAACGATGAATTAAGAACCTTTACTATAGAAACTGTATCAAAAACAGGAGGTCATTTAGGTGCTAGTTTAGGCGTAGTAGAACTAACAACTGCACTTCATTATGTTTTTGATACACCAAAAGATAAAATAATATGGGATGTTGGGCATCAAACGTATCCTCATAAAATTATAACTGGTAGAAAAAAAAATATTCATACGTTAAGAAAAAAAAATGGGCTTTCCGGATTTACCAAAAGATCTGAGAGTATTTATGATCCATTTGGAGCTGCACACAGTTCTACATCTATATCTGCTAACCTAGGAATTACCGTCGCCAGGGATTTACAAAAAAAATCTTTTGATGTGATTAGCATCATCGGTGATGGAGCTATTAGTGCTGGTATGGCATTTGAAGGATTAAACAATATTGGTCATCTAAATAAAAATTCATTAATCATCCTTAATGATAATGAAATGTCTATTGCTAAGCCAGTCGGGGCAATGAGCAAATATTTAGTTAATCTTTTGAGTTCTAAAACTTATGAGAATATTAGAGATATCGTAAAAAATTTTACAAAAAAACTTCCTCACGAAATAGGTAGTTTTGCCAAAAAAACTGAAGGATATTTAAAAGGTTATTTAACCGGAAATACTTTATTTGAAGAATTAGGCATGAATTACATAGGGCCAATAGATGGACATAATTTAGACTTACTAATTCAGTTATTTCAAAAATACAAAGAAAAAGAATTACATGGACCTCTATTTCTTCATATTATTACTGAAAAAGGTAAAGGATATGCTCCTGCTGAAAACTCTAATGATAAATTTCATGGTGTATCATCTTTTGATATTGAAACAGGAGTTCAAAATAAATCTAAAGATAAAACATACACAAGAGTTGTTAGCGATACTTTGAATAAACTTGCACAAAAAGACAAAAAGATAACTGCCATTACTGCCGCTATGCCCTCAGGAACAGGTTTGGATAAATTTCAAGAAAAATTTCCAGATAGATTTTTCGATGTAGGTATTGCTGAACAGCATGCTGTCACTTTTGCGGGGGGAATGGCAACAGAGGGTTTAAAACCTTACGTAGCAATATATTCTACATTCCTCCAAAGAGCATATGACCAAGTTGTACACGATATAGCTATACAATCTTTACCAGTTCGCTTCTTGATTGATCGTTCCGGTTTTGTTGGTGCCGATGGAGCAACTCACGCTGGCTCTTTTGATTTATCATACCTTTGCTGCTTACCTAACTTTATTGTTATGGCGCCATCCTCAGGGGAAGAGCTCAAAAATATGTTAAATTTTTCATTGTCTATTAACAATAAACCTTGTGCTATACGATATCCAAGAGACACAGTTGGCGCATATGACGAAAATAAACCATTTGAAAAAATTAACTTAGGTAAAGGAAAAATAGTTCAAAAAGGAAAAAAAGTTGCTTTTTTAAATCTAGGTACAAGAATTCATCAAGTAAAAGAAACCTCTAAACTATTAAATAAAAAGAATAATTTGCAATCAACAATCGTAGATATGCGTTTTGCTAAACCTATTGATAAACAATTATTAAAATCTTTATTAAAAAATCATGACATTTTTATTACGGTTGAAGAAAATGCAATTGGAGGATTTTCTAGTCAGGTAAATAATTTTTTTTTAAATCAAAGTATAAATCAAATTAGGCTACTTAATTTTTTTATGAAAGATGAATTCATAGATCAATCAGATATGACTGATCAATATAAACAATCAGGGATTTCCCCAGAAGAAATTTATAAAAAAGTCTCTAATTTCTTATAATAATTTAGATTTATGCATTAGCATTAAATCTGCAATTACAAAGCTTGTCATAGCAATACCTACAGGTACAGCTCTAATACCTACGCATGGATCATGTCTTCCAATTGTTTTAATCTTGGTATTTTTTAAACTTTTTGTAATAGTATTTTTCTCACTCAATACAGAGCTGGTAGGTTTAACAATATACCTGAAAACAATGTCTTGACCTGAAGAAATGCCACCCAAAATTCCTCCAGCATGATTACTATCAAATATAATCTTTTTATTTTTGTAACTTATTTGATCAGAAGCATTAGTTCCATCTAAATTGATCAGATCAAAGCCTGTTCCAAACTCAATACCTTTAACAGCATTAATGCTCATGATAGCCTTTGAAATTTCAGAGTCTATTTTTTGGTAAATTGGCTCTCCAAGACCAGTAGGACAGTTTTTTACTCTTATCTCTATTATCGCACCTAAAGATGAACCCTTTTTACGATGTAGTAAGATCAATTCTTCCCAAATTTTGATGATTGATTTGTTTGGCGAAAAAAATGGATTTTTATTTATTAAACCCTCATTCCATTTAGGGCTATCAATTTTTTCAGTTCCGATTTGAATAACTGCACTGGAAATCTTTAATTTTTTTGCAACTTTTTTTAAGTATAAGTCAGCAAGTGCGCCAGCAGCAACTCTCATAGCTGTTTCTCTAGCACTTGATCGTCCACCCCCACGATAATCAAAATTTTTATATTTCATATGGTAGGTAAAATCAGCATGCCCAGGGCGAAATTTATTTTGAATATTTGAATAATCTTTGCTTCTTTGATCTTCATTAAAAATAATCATCGAAATAGGTGAACCAGTACTTTTCCCATTAAATACCCCTGATAAAATATCTACCAAATCTCTTTCTTTTCTTTGGGTGGTAAATTTAGATTGTCCTGGCTTTCTGAGATCTAATTTAGACTGAATATACTTAAGATCGATTGGAATATTGGCAGGAAATCCATCAACTACGCATCCAATAGCCTTACCATGACTTTCGCCCCAAGTAGTAAATCGTAATAAATTTCCAAAAGTATTATGAGACATCTTAAATTAATTATTTGTTACTAAACTCATTAAGTAAGTTAGCGACTCCTTCAGCTTCATCTACAGCTACCATACCAACAGTATGATAGCCACAGTCAACGTGATGAATTTCTCCTGTAACGCCAGAAGATAAATCACTTAAAAGATAAGCGCCAGTATTTCCAACATCATCTAAAGTAACATTTCTTTTCAAAGGTGAGTTGAGTTCATTCCATTTTAAGATAAATCGAAAGTCTCCTATTCCAGATGCTGCTAATGTTTTTATTGGTCCTGCAGATATAGCATTTACTCGAATATTCTTGTCGCCCATATCAACTGCCAAATATTTTACTGATGCTTCTAAGGCTGATTTGGCAACGCCCATGACATTATAGTGAGGCATAACTTGTTCTGCGCCATAATAAGTCAAAGTTAGTATGCTTCCGCCATCATTCATTAATTCATAGCAGTATTTACAAGATTCAGTAAATGAGTAGCAAGATATGTTTAAACTATTAAGAAAGTTTTCTTTAGAAGTTTGTACATATTTACCTCTCAGTTCATTTTTATCAGCAAATGCTACTGCATGAACAAAGAAATCAAGTTTTCCCCATTTATCTTGGATTGCTTTAAATGTTCTTTCAACAGATCCTTCGGAACTAACATCGCATTCAATTAAAAAATCTGAATTGACTGACTTAGCTAACGGTTCTATTCTTTTTAATAAAAGATCATTTTGATATGTAAATGCTAATTCAGCACCAAAAGCAGAGCATTGTTTAGCGATACCCCAAGCAATAGACTTATCATTTGCTACACCCATTATTAGGCCTTTTTTATTTTTTAAATCCATTTTGTTATATTCTTTATATAATACTCATACCATGTCAGATAAAAATTTAAATCCAATTATTCTTTTTCAAAATTGGTTTGAAAAAGCTACAGAAAAAGAAATTAATGACCCAAATGCGATGTGTTTATCTACTGTCGATAAAAATAATTGCCCTCATTCTAGAATGGTATTGTTAAAAGGATATGACGAAATTGGTTTTAGGTTTTTTACAAATTATCAAAGTAATAAATCCAATGATATTGAGCATAATAAAAATGTAGCTTTAAATTTTCACTGGAAATCCCTTCAGCGTCAAATTCGAATTGAGGGTTCTATAGAAAAATTAAATAAGGAACTATCAGACAATTATTATAATACTAGACATTATATGAGTAGAATAGGGGCTTGGGCAAGTGATCAATCTAGACCTCTGAAAAATAGAGAGGAGTTAGAAAAAAAAATTGAATCATATAAAAGAAAGTATCCTGATGAAAATAATGTTCCTCGACCACCTCATTGGGGCGGTTATTTAATAAAACCTAAAAAATTTGAGTTTTGGCAAGATATGCCACATCGTATTCATCAAAGAGAAGTTTTTGAATTAAACAATCAAGAGTGGACTAAATATACACTTAGCCCTTAGTTTTATTTTTTATATATTCTTCCCAACGCCCTAAAAGGTCAGAGCTAGACGATTCTTTGTGATTGCCTCCAATTCCAAATTTAAGATCAATATCGTATTCTTGAGCAGTATCATATTCTAAAATTTTTGAAGTATCAGATCTATCGCCTCCATTGGCAAAAATAATTTTATTTGAGGGAAATTTTTTTCTTACAAAGATAAGTAGATTAGATGCACTTCCTTTTGAGTCATCTTCGAATTCGACGGCTTCACTAACTGCTTGGAGACTATTAATTACATAAAGTCGATGTTTTATATCCATAAAAAAATTACCTTTTTTATTGATTAACCATTGATTTGAATTGACTCCAACAATTAAATAATCCGAGAAATCAAGACAATCATTCATCATCATTATGTGTCCGGGATGAATTGGATCAAAACCCCCAGAGACAATACTGATAACTTTATTTGCCATTCTCAATAGATGATATGTACTGTTCTAATTTAACTTGTTCTTTTTTAGAAATATAGTTAGGTGAAACTTCAAGTATGTCATGCCAACTAGCTAGATAATTGAGCTTCACTCTCATTTTATTCAAGTTCTTTTCTGCAGCAGGATAGATGTTATAGAAAAAAACCACATAAATATCATTAACAGTTAAATTATTTTTTCTTAAAGAGTTAATAAAATGAAGTTTGCTTCCGCCATCTGTAGCCATATCTTCAATTAAAATTGAAGTGGATTTTTGTTTAAACTCTCCTTCAATTAATTTGCCTTTTCCAAATCCCTTTGGTTGTTTTCTAATATAAACCATGGGGAGCTTTAATTTATGACTTATAAAAGAAGAGTAGGGTATTCCTGCGGTCTCACCACCAGCAACTATAATTTTTTTTTTATATTTGGCTTTAATCACCTTGGTCATTTCATTGATCACGATTTCTCTTTCTTTTGGAAAAGATATTAATTTTCTGCAATCAACGTAAACTGGACTTTTTTTTCCGGAAGTGAGTGTAAACATATTTTGAAAATTTATATTCACGCAACCTATTTTTAATAGGATATCAGCTATTTTTTGTTTTGAGTTTTTGATTTTGATCTTCGACATTTTTCTGAACAATATTTAACATCATTCCATACCTTTTCCCATTTCTTTCTCCAAGTAAATGGGAGTTTACAAACAACGCAAATTTTAAATTCTTTTTTTTTCAGTTATATTATTTTCTCTATTTCTTTATCTTCAAGATTGCCGTTAATAATTACAAGAGGGCAATGTAATGAATTTCCTTTTTCGTATATAAGTTTATCAATCAATGGACCTGGCTTACCAATATCTTTACTTGTAGCCAATACAATAGTTGAATTTGATGAATAACTATTCAGAAAATTGATAAAATCATCAATTTCGCTAATTTTAAATATTTCTGATTTTGCTTTTATTTTAGATGTTTTAAAAATGAAATCTTGAACTTCTTTGTGTTTTATTTTTTCAGAACTTACTTGTTCTTTATCAAGTATTTTTTCTGTAGATGGAGTTAGCATCATGCCATCACTAATACTCTCAATAAAACTTATTGTAGTGAGATTTGATTTAGTTGTTTTTGCTCTTTTAGTAGCAAACTTTACAGCTGTCCACATTTCTTCACTATCATCAATTACAACAAAATAATTTCTTTGATCTATTTTTTTCATCTTTTTCTAAAAAGCCAATTAGATAATAAGCTAAATATAATCGAAAATACAACCAAGATTATTGTATAAATGAACGACTGGTTCTTTAGCATTTTCTCCAACTTGCTTGTTAGTCCTTTTTTTTGAATATTTAATTTTTTTTGGGAAAAATTGATTACTTCATTATTTTTAATTTCATATAAAGAAACTTTAATATCGCCAGCAGAAATATTATCTGGAATTTTAAATTTTTTTATAAAAAGACTTTTTTCAATAATTTGAAGTTCATCTTCAAAATAAAGGCCCTTAGCTTTTAATGCAGTTCTAATTTGATAGAGTCTCTCAGATATATTGCTGATAAGTACATGATTACTAGTTAAAGTTGGTAATAAAAAAATTTCATTTAGAGAATATTTTGGATTTGAAAAAATACCAAAGAAACTAGGCGTTTTATCTATTTCTTGCTTTTCATTTATCCATAAAAGCCCTTTTTTAGATTTAGTGAATAAATTCCCTTTTTTTTCAGTACCCTCAAATATAATTATTAAATCATTTTCTTCATCTTTTTGACCGAATAAAACAATTTCTTCTCCTAAAAAATTTGAATTTATTTCTATGTTAAATTTATCAAGGGAAAATTTTGCAGACCAACTGTTAGAAGTTAATAATATTAAAAGCGTTGATAATATGATCTTAAGCATAATCTATTCGATATAAATTATTTGGCGTTCTAAAAAGATCATAAAGAAGAAAAGAGGCGATGATTATTAAAAGAACACCGAACATCACTTTTAAATTTTCTTGATCAAGTTTCTCAACAACCCTAGACGCGATTGCAGCACCAAATGAACTACTAATTATAAGCAATATAGCTAAGATAAAATCTACATTTTGATTTATTGTAATTTGGAGAAAAAGAGAAATTAAAGAAATTATTGTAATATTAAAAAGAGAAGTCCCTATTACAGAAATTGTAGTCATACCTAAAAGATAAATCATACATGGTATTAGAATAAAACCACCCCCAATGCCTGTAAAACCAGTTAAAAGACCTATTCCAAATCCAATAAATAATGGAGCAAGAATACTGATGTATAATTTTGATTTTCTATATTTGAACTTGAAAGGAAGTCCGTGTATCCATGAGTGCTGGTGTAATTTAAATTTTCTATTTTTATAAAAGAGATTTACTTTTGCGGTTTCGTATAAAATAAAAATTGCAGTTCCAAGCAAGAGCACAACATAAATAAAACTAAGATAATTATCTATTGCTCCAATATTTTTAAGGTTATTTAAAAGTAATACACCTGTTAATGTTCCAAAAACCCCACCAATGATCATGGTAATACCCATTTGATAATCAATATTTTTTTTTTGATAATGGTTTATTACACCAGTTGAGGTAGATGCAAAAACTTGTACAGTTGTAGATCCAACTGCTACAGCAGGAGGGATGCCCACAAGGATAAGAAGTGGAGAAGAAATAAAACCTCCTCCGATTCCAAATAAGCCTGATATAAATCCAATTCCAATGCCTAGAGATAATAGTAAATAAATATTGATTGATATTTCAGCGATAGGTAAATAGAAATTCATTTAAAAAGTGAATATTGTAATAATATAATTTATATATCAATTAATCATGAAATACACTTTAGCATTTGCCTGTTCTCAAGATGGTTTTATAGCAAAACATTCAAAAGATAACCCTTTTGAGTGGACTTCTAGAGAAGATCAAAACCATTTACAAACTTTAATTAACGATAATGAGTGGCAAGTAATGGGAAGGACCACCCACGAACTCAATCCCAATGAAAGTAGAAAAAGAATTGTTTTCTCAAGACAATTTAGCGAGATTAAGCAAATTAAAGAAAATACACTTAATCAATATTATTTTAATCCCGACTTACATCAGTGGAGTGAATTTGAAAAAATTTGTTCAGAAAATATTTTAATTTTAGGTGGTACTAGTGTGCATGATTTTTTTATCTACACTGAATTAGTAGATACAATCCACATTACCATTGAACCCTATACTTTCAATGAAGGCGTAAGGGCTTTTTCATATATTAATTTTAAGGATTATGAGCCCTACTTTTTATCAAAAGATTATTCTTTTGAGAAAAAGATACTTAACAATAAAGGTACAACTTTAATGTCATTTAATAAGAATTCTTAAAAAAATTATAATCCTCTATGTTATTGATATTAAAAAATTCTAATGCATTTTCTTTTTTGATATTTATATACTCATAGCCAATTTCTTCAGCAAACTTCATAATTTTATAACCATCGTATAAATTTAAAATTCTATCCAATTTTTCATAAGATTTGATTGACCAAAATGAAAACATTGGTTCTGTTTTTCCATCAATTTTCGAAATATAGGAATTTTTTATTTTTTGGGGTATTTTTTCAAATTCTTTAAAAAGATTTAAATTTATTACAGGTGCATCGGTGGGAAGCATGGCAAACCAAATATTTTTTTTTGATTTTTTATATTTGCTCATCACACTATGAAGACCTGCTAATGGACCTTTTCTTCCTTTGATTTCATCTGGTACCAACTCATAGCCCAATTTTGAATATTTATCTAAGTCATCATTCACATTAATGATAATTTTACATTTAATTTTTTTTAATTGATCTAAAAGTACTTCAATTATTGTTTTATCGTAAATTTTAAGAAAACTTTTATTTTGATAATTCATTCGAGAAGATCTTCCACCCGTAAGCACTGTTATGACAAGGTTACTCACTTTTGAAATCTAAATTCACCGGATAGTATATTCAGGCGTTTTCCTCTTAGTCTTCCGATCATAGTTAATTTTTTCTTTCTAGCTATTTCTACGGCCCATGCGGTAAATCCTGATCGAGATAAAAGTATTGGAATTTTCATTTTGATGCATTTAATAACCATTTCACTTGTCAATCTACCAGTTGTATAAAATGACATTTTTTCAACATTGATATTTTTTTTTAATATCAATCCAGCGATTTTATCTACAGCATTATGGCGCCCAACATCTTCAAAATAATAAAGGGGTTTATCGCCTTCGCATAAAACACAACCGTGAATGGCGCCCACTTTAAGATAAAGGCTAGGTTCTAAATTAATTTTTTTTGATAAATCAATGAGTTCTTGATGAGATACTTTTACATTCTTATTTAATTTAATTTCTTCAATTTCATTATATAAATCACCAAAAACAGTACCTTGCGCGCAACCAGAGGTATTAATTTTTTTTTTTAATTTTTTTTCATAATTAGTTTTATTCGTTGTCCTAACAACAATCGTCTTTAAATCCTTATGATACTCTACTTTTTTAACTTTAGTTATATCGCTTAACATGCCTTGATTGTATAGATATCCCAGAGCCAAATATTCAGGATAATCACCAATTGTCATCATTGTTACAATTTCTTGATTGTTGAGATATAAAGTTAATGGTTTCTCTTCTATTATCGGAATTTGTATTTTTTTTCCATTTTCATCTAGGGAGTTTTTAAATTTAAATAAGGATTTATTATTTACACTCGGTCTAATCAAAAAATCTGTCATATTTTCAAAGATATATTATGGTTGTAAAATAAATGAAAACAATAGCAGTTATTGGGTGGAAGAATAGTGGCAAGACAACACTAGTCTCAAATTTAGTAAGCCACTTAAGTAAAAATAACTTAAAAGTTGGGGTTGTTAAGCATGCACACCATACATTTGACATTGATCATCCCAATACAGATAGCTATAAAATTAGAGAAGCAGGTTCATTTAAAACCACAATCGTTTCTGACAAAAGATTAGCCTACATAGAAGAAAAAGACTCATCTGAAATAGATATTGAAGAATTAATTTATCTTAACAAGGGATGTGATATTTTAATATTTGAGGGTTTTAAAAAAATAAAAAAACTTCCAAAAATAGAGGCACACTTAATCAAGAATAATAAAGATTTGCTATATAAGTCTTTTGATAATATCAAACTTTTTGTAAGTGATGATACATTAAAACATCCTATTAAAGTTTTAAGGCATAATCAGATTAATGAAATTGCGAAAGAAATATTAAGTGACTCATTTTAAATATATAAATTTAAATAAAGCAGTTCAAATAACTAAATTACACAGTAAAAATTTCCAAAAATCTTACCAAATAGATTTAGCTCAGTCGCTCAATTGTATTTCTAGCAAGGACATACACTCTCCAATTTTTTTGCCCCAATTAGACTCAGCGGGTTTGGATGGTTTTATATTTTCAAACAAAAAATATTCCAAAATACCTATATCGTCTCAAATCATAGAAGCTGGAAAAGTATACAAAAAACTAAATGTAAAATTTGCCTATAAAATTAATACTGGGGCTAACATACCTAGTAAATTTAAAAATTTCATATCAATTGAAAATGCATTTATAGAAAATGATCATTTGATTTTAATAAAGTCAAAAATTTCCAATCAAGATATTAAAAAGAAAGGGGAAGATTTAAAAAAGAAACAGTTATTAATAAAAAAAAATCAAAAAATTAATTTTATCAAACTGGCCTTATTGGCTTCGGCGGGTGTAAAAAAAATAGATACATACAAACCTTTAAAAGTAGGTGTTGTATCTACAGGTGATGAATTAATTGAATATAAAAAGAAAAAGAAAGATTTTCAAACTTTCGACTCAAATAAATTACAAATTATAAATTTTCTTAAGAAATATCCAATTTCATTAGATGATTTAGGCATTATAAAAGACAATTTTAAAGATATTGAAAAATTTTATAAAAATTATAACTCTAAATATGATGTAATTATTAGTTCGGGTGGGTCCTCGTTTAGTTCTGGAGATCATACCTCTGCATATCTAAAAAAGAATACTAAAATTCTATTTCAATATCTGCGCATCCAACCAGGCAGACCAATAATTTTTGCCAAACAAAAAGATCAACATATTTTCTCCCTTCCTGGCAATCCTCTAGCTGTTATGGTTAATTTGATATTCATCATTTCAAAATTTTTTGACCCTAAGAATTTCTTTTCAAATTTTAAAATGGAAAAATTTAAATCTGGATTCAATGCAAATAAAAAGAGCGAAATTACAAAATTTATAAGAGTTAAAATAAAAAGTGATATCGCTTATGAACACAATTCAAAAGGATCTGCAAAATTAATATCCTCAGCACAATGTGATGGTTTTATGATCATTGAAGATGGGATTTCTCAAGTAGTAAAAGGGAATTATTATCCGATTATTAGATTTGAAATTTAATTATTACGATATTTTTTTGATTTTTAATTGAAATAATTTTAAAATTATTTTCTTCACAATAATTTTTAAAGTCATATTGAGATAAAGGATCATCGCTTTCTACTGTTATAAAATCATTTTTTTTTAATTTTTTTATACGTTTGGCAGTTTTTAATACAGGGATAGGGCATTCGTAGCCTTTCGTATCTAGATAATATTCCATATAAGTATATATTTATTTTAATATTCCATGGAAATAAAGAATTTAGAAATTATTTTAGCGCTGGATAGCGCAAAACATTTTAATAGAGCTGCTGAAAAACTAAATATATCTCAACCAGCACTTTCTATGAAATTGAAATCATTAGAAAATGAAATTGGAGTTAAATTGGTGAAAAGAGGAAAAAATTTCATTGGTTTGACTAAAGAAGGTGAAATTTTAAAAGAGAAATTCAAATTTATTGTTAAAGAGTACAGTGAAATTAAACAACTTAGTTCAGAATTAAAAAATAATCTAACTGGTAGTTTGAGGGTAGGGGTAATTCCTTCTGCTTTAATTGATGTCTCATCTGTTCTCAATGAATATGTTAAAAAAAATCGGAATATAAACATACAAGTCCACTCTATGTCTTCAAATAAAATAGATGAAGGACTACACGATTTCAAATTGGATATAGGTTTTAGTTATTTAGATAATGAACCAATTCTAGGTGTAGAAAAAATCCATCTCTACAAAGAAAAATATTTTCTTGTATCCAAAAATAAAAAATATGAAAAATTAGAACATATTTCATGGAGTGAATGTGGTGGATTAGATTTATGTTTAATATCTCAAGAAAATCAGTTTAGGAGAATTCTAGATGCTATATTCAAAAATAAAAATATTAGCCCTAATATAATGATTGAGTCTAACTCTTTAATTCATTTATTTTCACACGTATCTTCATCTGATTTATCTACAATAATGCCTGGTTCTTACGCTTCTCAATTTAAAAATGTTACTAATTTATTTTTTATTGAGTTAGATACTCCAATTGTGACCCATTCTATTGGTTTAGTATTTATTAAAGATAAAGGTCCATCACCAATAAAAGACTCATTTATAAAGTTTTTAAAAAACTTTGATAAGTAATTCTTATCAATCAATTACTCTTTAATAATTGAATATTTAATCAATTTAAATAGTTTGAAAAGGACATGGTAGATAGTACTAAAAAAATACATCCCGGTTCAGGTAGACGGAATGCTCTAACTTTTAATAAAGGTAGACAATCCGATGACCAGTCAATTAATGAATTAAAAAATTTAATCCCAGCAGATCATCTTCGTCAAAGAGATATGCTGATAGAGTGTCTTCATTTAATCCAAGATAACTACAAATGTCTTAAACCTAAATACCTTGCTGCTTTAGCTGAACTGACTAATCTTCCTTTAACCGAAATTTATGAGGTAGCATCTTTCTATGCTCATTTTGATATTTTTAAAGATGATGAAGTTTCTCCAGCTGAAATAACAATTCGTGTTTGTGATAGTATTACATGTGAAATGAATGGCTGCCAATCTCTTCAAAAAGATCTCGAATCAAATTATTCAAGTAATGAAAATATTAGGGTTGTAAGAGCCCCTTGTATGGGTCGATGCCATCAAGCACCTGTCGTTGAAGTTGGGAAAAAACACATCACCAATGCCAATATTGAAAAAATAAAAACTTCCATTGATAACAACGATATAAAACCTTCAACTCCTGAATATATCAACTTTGAAAACTACACAAAATCTGGTGGATACAAGATCTTAAAAGAATGTTTAGAAAACAAAAAAAATCCAATGGAATTAATAGAAGAAATGGAATTATCCGGTCTTAGAGGATTGGGTGGGGCAGGATTTCCCACAGGAAAAAAATGGAGATTTGTTAGAGCTGAAAAACAACCAAGATTAATGGCTATTAATGGAGATGAAGGAGAGCCGGGAACTTTCAAGGATCATCATTATCTTTCTCGAGATCCTCATCGTTTTCTTGAAGGAATGTTGATTGCAGCTTGGGTTGTTGAAGCAACAGATGTTTATATTTATATGAGAGATGAATATCCTGATGTGATCAAATTTTTAAAAAAAGAAATTAAAATAGTTGAAGAAAATAATTTAAATTTCAAAACAAGAATACATTTAAGAAGAGGGGCGGGCGCTTACATATGTGGAGAAGAATCTTCGATGCTTGAAAGTCTTGAGGGCAAAAGAGGTCTTCCGAGACACAAACCTCCTTTCCCTTCCCAAGTTGGATTGTTTGGAAGACCAACACTTATTCATAATGTAGAAACGGTTTTCTGGGTAAGAGAGATTTTAGAAAAAGGGGCTGTCTGGTTTAGTAGTCATGGTTTGAATAATAGAAAAGGCTTAAGAACATTTTCTGTCTCTGGAAGAGTTAAAAATCCTGGCGTTAAACTCGCTCCTGCCGGCATTACCATTAAACAATTAATCGAAGAGTACTGTGGGGGAATGCAAGAAAATCATATTTTTAAGGCGTATCTTCCAGGTGGAGCATCAGGAGGTATCTTACCCGCTTCTATGGATAGTGTCCCTTTAGACTTTGACACTCTTCAAGAGCACGGATGCTTTATAGGCTCAGCTGCCGTCGTTGTTTTGTCAGATAAAGACAAAATGAGCGAAATTGCCAAGAATTTAATGTTTTTCTTTCATGACGAAAGCTGTGGTCAGTGCACACCTTGTAGAAATGGAACAGAAAAAGCACTTAAATTAATGAATGAAAGTTCATGGGACGTTGAGCTACTCAAAGAGTTATCATCCGCAATGATGGACGCATCAATATGTGGATTAGGGCAGGCTGCTCCTAACCCTTTACTCTCTGTAATCAAGCATTTTCCAAATGAGGTAACCAACTAATGACAAATAAAATAAAATTTTCTATTGATGGTAAAGAATATGTAGCTGAACCTACTGAATCAATTTGGGATGTAGCAAAAAAAAATAATATAGATATTCCTCATTTATGCTATTCACCTGAGCCGGGTTATCGAGCTGATGGTAATTGTCGTGCTTGCATGGTTGAAATCAAAGGTGAAAGAACCCTAGCTGCTTCATGTATAAGAAAACCCACTGAAGGAATGGAGGTAACGGTTAACTCTCCTAGAGCTGAAAAATCTCGATCTATGGTTTTTGAATTATTAGTGTCTGACCAACCATCTAAAGAGCATTCCCCTGATCCAGACTCCAAGTTCTGGAATTGGTCTGAAAAAATGGGAGTTAGCAGTAGTAGGTTTCCAGGTAAAGAAAAAATTAATATAGACAGATCTCATAAAGCTATGAGTGTCAATTTAGATGCTTGTATCAATTGTAATTTATGTGTTCGAGCATGTAGAGAGGTTCAAGTAAATGACGTTATTGGCATGGCTTACCGAGGATCTACTGCCAAGATTATTTTTGATTTAGATGATCCTATGGGTGAAAGTACATGTGTTGCATGTGGAGAGTGTGTTCAAGCATGTCCGACAGGCGCATTAATGGAATCATCTTTGGTTAATGAAGAGGGAGCCCGTGTTAATTATGCTGATAGAACTGTTGACAGTGTATGCCCATATTGTGGCGTTGGATGTCAAACAAAAGTCCATGTAAAGGATGACAAAATTTTATATGTTGATGGAAAAGACGGTCCGGCTAACGAAAATAGACTTTGTGTAAAAGGTCGATTTGGCTTTGATTATATTAATCATGATGGCAGACTAACAAAACCCCTCGTAAGAAAAGCTGGAGTTCCTAAAGATGGAAATTTTCAATTAAAGGACTCAGAAATATCAGATTATTTTGAAGAAACTACTTGGGAAAATGCACTTGATATTGCCGCAAAAGGTTTAGCAAAATCTAAAGAAGATCATGGTCCCAAAAGTTTAGCTGGTTTTGGTTCGGCCAAGTGTTCCAATGAGGAGGCTTATTTATTCCAAAAATTAGTTCGAGTAGGTTTTGGTTCAAATAATGTTGATCACTGTACTAGATTATGTCATGCATCTTCTGTTGCTGCGTTAATGGAATGTGTTAACTCCGGAGCTGTCTCTGCACCATTCATGGCAGCAAGTGATGCAGATTGTATTATTGTAATCGGAGCTAGACCTACAGAAAATCATCCTGTTGCTGCTACATATTTAAAAAGAGCAGTTAAACGAGGATCTAAATTAATTGTCATGGATCCAAGAAAACAGGGTTTAAGTAAATTTGCTACTCATAACTTACAATTTAAACCAGGTACAGATGTAGCGATGCTTAACGCTCTGCTGTATACAATCATTGATGAAAAGTTATATGATCAACAATATATTCAAGGTCAAACTGAGGGCTTCGAAAAATTACAAATCGAAATAAAAGATTTTTCACCTGAAAAAATGGAGTCGATATGTGGGATATCTGCCAACGAACTCCGAGAGGTTGCCAGACTTTACGCTACTTCTGAAAAATCTATTATTTTTTGGGGAATGGGAGTTTCTCAGCATGTTCATGGGACTGACAATGCCAGATGTTTAATCGCTCTTGCCCTTACTACAGGACAAATTGGTAGAAATGGAACAGGCCTTCATCCATTAAGAGGCCAAAATAATGTTCAAGGTGCATCTGATGCAGGACTTATTCCTATGGTCTTTCCTGATTACCAGTCAGTAGAAAATCAAGACATCCATTCCAAATATGAAAACTTTTGGAAAGTAGAATTAGATAATAAAAAAGGGTTAACGGTTGTTGAGGTTATCAATAAAATTTTAGAGGGTGAAATAAAGTCAATGTACATCATGGGAGAAAACCCTGCCATGTCTGATCCTGATCAAAACCATGCAAGAGAAGCACTGGCGAAACTAGATCACCTAGTAGTCCAAGATATTTTTATGACTGAAACAGCATGGCATGCAGATGTAATTTTACCTTCTTCTGCCCATGCGGAAAAAACAGGAACTTTTACCAATACAAACCGACAAGTTCAAATAGGCCGTCAGGCCGTACCACCTCCGGGCGATGCTCGTCAAGATTGGTGGATCACGCAAGCAATCGCACAGAGAATGGGGCTTGACTGGAGCTACTTACATCCAAGAGACATTTTTAATGAAATGGCTCAAGTGATGCCTTCTTTAAAAAACATTACATATGAACGTTTAGAAAATGAAAACAGCGTTACATATCCCTGTGATGATCCCAATAAGCCAGGTAATGAAATTATTTTCAATGAGAAATTTCCAACTGCAAATGGAAGAGGTAAGATTGTTCCTGCTAGGTTGATACCTCCCGCGGAATTACCTGACGATGATTTCCCAATGATTCTTACTACTGGACGACTACTTGAACATTGGCATACAGGATCAATGACAAGAAGAGCTACTGTTCTAGATCATATAGAACCGGAGGCTATTGTAAGTATGAATAGATGGGATATGAAACGAATGAATATAGAACCAGGTGATCATGTAAAAGTAAAAACAAAACGTGGTACTATTGTCATAAAAGTAAGAAGAGATAAAGAAATTCCTGAAGGAATGGTATTTATTCCATTTTGTTTTGCTGAAGCGGCAGCCAATGTGTTAACCAACCCTCAATTAGATCCGTACGGAAAAATTCCTGAATTTAAATTCAGTGCGGCTAATGTTGAAAAACTAAACGTCGCTTAGAATAAATTTTCTATTTCAATAATAAACTTTGATAGGGGAATGTTTTTTGCATATAAGATTATCGCAGTACAAATAATCGTAAGTACAATTGCTCTAAAAAATATCTGAAAAAAACTAATTTTCTTTTTTTGGTAATATGGATTATTGATGATCGTTAGTGATTTGCTAGTTTTTAAATCTGTATTTTTTTGGAATTGATGAAAAATAGAAATCTCTTCATCGCTATCTTTATGATCCTCGATGAAATTCTCATTACTTTTATTTTCTAAATTTTTAAAGATTTGATTGATTTTTTTTTCTAAATTTTCAATTTTCTGCTGAAGGTTTTTAAAATCTAAATCATGAGATTTATCTTTTTTAGTTTCTTTTATTTTAAGCGAATTTTCTTCTAATTCTTGAGGGGCGATTTCTTCATTTTGCAATTGATGTTTAATGTCACTTAATGCCTCAAGAATTCTTTGAGATTTTTCCTCAGTTATATTTTTTGAAGTATTTGTGCTTCTGCCAAATTGATCAACTCCTGAGTTCATATTAGTAATGTAATAAAAGAAAATAAATAATCAATAAATGTGGTGCCGGCTGGGGGACTCGAACTCCCGACCTGATGATTACAAATCAACTGCTCTACCAACTGAGCTAAGCCGGCATTTTGTAATTTTTTATACTAATATCTTTAAGAAACAATAACTAATTCTTAGATATTAAGTCTATGGTGAAATAGCGTCATTGCTAAAGAGTTTGCTGCATTATAACTATCGATTCCTTCTATTTTATCTTGGGGTAGGGATATTATAAAATCACTATTAGTTAAAATATTCTTTCTGATTCCTTTACCTTCGCTTCCTACGATAATTATCGTTTTTTTATCAAATTTAAAATTTTTAGAAATCAATTCACCTTTCATATCAAGCGAATAAGTCCAGTACCCATTTTTTTTTAGTTCTTCAAGTGATCTATTTAAATTCTTTGATATGTGGAACTTTAAAATTTCTATAGCACCAGCGGATGTGTTCGCGGTTGATCCTGAGATTGTTGCTGATGAGTGCTCTGGTAAAATAATTCCATTAACGTTCATTAAAAGACATGTTCTTATAATATTTCCAAGATTATTTTGATCAGTTAATTGATCTAGAACAACTATTATTGATTTTTCTTTGTTAGCATTATATATCTCAGCTAAAGAGGATGGGCTATATTCTTCTCGTCTTATTATAATGTCGTTGGATTGTCTAAGGTTGTCTCGATCTATTCTTTGTAGCTCTTTTTTATCTACATATCGGGTGATTTTATTTAGATTACTTTTTTCAATGATTTTTAAATAATTCGCTTTTTTTTCTTTATTTATTAATACCTCAGTCGCCTTTGAGGGATTGTGCAAAAGACACGATAAACATGCATTATCACCTGAAATAATCATATTTTTAAATTACAGTTAAAGTTTAGGAAGTCTATTGACTTTCAAAGACAAATATCTATTAATCAAGACCTGTTTTTTCACTTAGGAGGGATGGCCGAGTGGTTAAAGGCGGCAGACTGTAAATCTGTTCACGCAAGTGTACGTAGGTTCGAATCCTACTCCCTCCACCACTTTTTTTCACATTAGCTATTGAATTTTAAACAAAAATAAGTAGTTTATCGGAACTCACAAGGATTTGTTTTTGTGGTTGTTTTGAAGTGGTTACCCGCTTTTTCGCGGGTGTAGCTTAATGGTAAAGCTCCAGCCTTCCAAGCTGGCTACGAGGGTTCGATTCCCTTCACCCGCTCCATAAACAAAAAAAAATTAAGTAATAGATATTAAATAGAGGTAACAATTTAAAATGGCTAAAGAAAAATTTGACAGGTCGAAAGAACACGTCAACATTGGTACTATCGGTCACGTCGACCATGGTAAAACTACTCTTACTGCTGCAATTACAAAAGTATTGGCAGAAAAAGGTGGTGGATCATATACAGCTTATGATCAAATAGATAAAGCTCCTGAGGAAAGAGAAAGAGGAATTACAATTTCTACTGCTCACGTAGAATATTCTACAGATAAAAGACATTATGCACACGTTGATTGTCCAGGTCACGCAGACTATGTAAAAAATATGATTACTGGTGCTGCTCAAATGGATGGTGGTATTTTAGTTGTTAACGCTGCAGACGGTCCGATGCCACAAACACGTGAGCATATTCTTTTAGCAAGACAAGTTGGTGTCCCGGCTCTTGTTGTATATATGAATAAAGTTGATCAAGTCGATGATGCTGAACTTTTGGATTTAGTTGAAATGGAAATCAGAGAGCTGTTATCAAGTTATGACTTCCCAGGTGATGATATTCCAATCGTTAAGGGTTCTGCATTAGCTGCAATTGAGGATAGAGACGAAGCTATTGGTAAAAATTCAATTATTGAATTAATGGAAAAAGTAGATTCATACATTCCTGCTCCTGCAAGAGATTTAGATAAACCTTTCCTTATGCCGGTTGAAGATGTTTTCTCAATTTCTGGTAGAGGTACTGTTGTAACTGGAAGAATTGAACAAGGTATTATTAAGCCTGGTGAAGAAGTAGAAATTATTGGTTTAACTGATACTCAAAAAACTACTGTTACAGGTGTTGAGATGTTTAGAAAGCTTCTAGACTCTGGTCAAGCTGGCGACAACGTCGGTCTTCTTCTGCGTGGAACTAAAAAAGAAGAGGTAGAACGTGGCCAAGTACTAGCTAAACCCGGAAGTATTAAACCTCACAAAAAATTTAAAGCTGAAATCTATGCGCTAAGCAAAGAAGAAGGTGGAAGACATACACCTTTCTTTGCAAACTATAGACCACAGTTCTATTTTAGAACAACTGATGTTACTGGTTCTATCAAACTTCCTGAAGGAACAGAGATGGTTATGCCTGGTGATAATCTTACTCTAGAAGTCGAACTATTATCACCGATTGCTATGGATAACAATTTACGTTTTGCAATCCGAGAAGGTGGAAGAACCGTTGGTTCAGGAGTTGTGTCAGAGATTATTGAATAATTAATTTCTCTGCAGCATTATTAATTATGAAGGAGTGTAGCTCAACTGGTAGAGCGCCGGTCTCCAAAACCGGAGGTTGCGGGTTCGATGCCTGCCACTCCTGCCAGTTTTAATAAACATGAAAGTTAATCCAGCTAAGTATCTTAGAGAGGTTCGACAGGAGGTATCTAAAGTTACCTGGCCTTCTAAAAAAGAAACTTTCACTACTTCTGGAATTGTTTTGGTTGTAATTAGTATTGCTGCAGTTATTTTAATGCTTCTTGATCAGTTCTTTGCTTTTATTGTGAGAGTTATTTTAGGATAATCATGGTTGTAAGTTCAGATACCTCTAAATGGTACGTCGTTCATTGTCACTCTGGCTTTGAAAAAAAAGTAGCTGACGCCATTATTGAAGAAGCTAAAAAAGTGGAACTTGACGACTTTATTAATGAAGTTTCAGTACCAACACAAGCTGTTGTTGAGGTACGTCGAGGCGTAAGAGTAAATTCTGAAAAGAAATTCTTTCCAGGTTACGTTCTAGTTAAAATGATTATGAATGATGATACTTGGCATCTAGTAAGAGATATACCTAAAGTTTCTAATTTTTTAGGAACTAAAGACAAACCAATTGCTATATCTGAAAGGGAAGTTTCTAAACTTTTACAGGATATAACCGAGGGCGTTGATAACCCTAAACCTAAATTCGAATACGAGGTTGGCGAACAAATTAAAGTATCTGACGGTCCTTTTGCCTCATTCAACGGCATCATAGAAGAGGTTGACAGTTCAAGACAAAAGCTTAAAGTGTCCGTCTCAATTTTTGGGAGACCTACACCGTTAGAATTAGATTACTCACAAGTGGTAAAAGGCTAAAAAAACAATGGCAAAAGAAATATTAGGATACATTAAATTACAAATTCCCGCAGGGTCGGCTAATCCCGCTCCTCCAGTAGGTCCGGCATTAGGTCAAAAGGGATTAAATATTCAAGATTTTTGTAAACAGTTTAATGATGCAACTAAAGATTTAGAAAAAGGAGCACCAATTCCAACTGTTATCACGGCGTATAAAGATAGATCGTTTGTCTTCGTTACTAAAAAACCACCTGTAACTTTTTATCTTAAAAAAGCTGCTAAGATTAAAAAAGGATGTCAAACTCCCGGTCGAACTAAATTAGGAAAAGTCACTATGGCTCAAATTAAAGAAATCGCTAAAGAGAAATTGGAAGATCTTAATGCATACGATGTTGATCAAGCATCTAAGATTGTTTTAGGTTCTGCGAGATCAATGGGAATGGAAGTCGTATAATGCATTTATCAAAAAATAGAAAAAAACAAATTGAAGGAATTGATTTTAATAAATCTTACTCTGTTAATGATGCCATTAAACTTTTAAAAGAGAAAAAGTTTGTTAAATTTGATGAGTCTGTCGAAGTATCTATTAATACCGGTATCGACTCTAAGCAATCTGATCAGAATGTAAGAGGTAGTTTTGTTCCCCCTCATGGTTTAGGAAAAAAAGTTGATATCGCAGTCTTTGCTCAGGGCAAATCCGCAGAAGAAGCTAAATCATTAGGTGTAAAAAAAGTCGGTGGAGAAGATTTAGTTTTAGCTCTTCAAGAAAAAATTGATGTTGACGTTATTATAGCTACGCCTGACATGATGTCAGTTGTCAGTAAAATTGCTAAAGTACTTGGCCCCAAAGGTTTAATGCCCAATCCAAAAACAGGTACCGTCACTAATGATGTAAAAAGCACAATCCAAAATATAAATAAGGGTCTTGTTGCTTATAAAAATGATAAAGCTGGCACTATCCACGCAGCACTTGGAAAGATAAGTTTTGATGAAAATCAATTAAATGAGAACATTAATTCTTTTATTGAAGAAATTAAAAAGATCAAACCATCTGGAGTTAAGGGTAATTTCATCAACTCTATATTTATTTCTTCGACAATGGGCTTTGGCCTTAAGGTAGAGGTTTAAAGAAATTGAATAAATCTCAAAAACAACAATATATTGAAAATTTAGACAAAATGTCTAAGGATTATTCAGCAATGTTCATTGCTTCCTTTTCCAATATGTCCGTCAAGCAAATGATTCAGTTTAGAACTGAAATTAGAAATAATGAAGGTGTTACAAAAATTTCAAAAAACAATATTGTCAAAATCTTTATTGACAAAACTGATGATAAAAAAGGGTTAAACGAATTTCTATCCCAACAAAAACTGCTCGTATTTACAAATAATCCAGTTGGCACGGCTAAAGTTTTTAAAAAATTCGAAAAAGATTTAAAAAAGCTATCTGCAGAGGCAGCTTTTTTTGATAACACACTATATACAAAAGACGATATAGCCAAGGTTGCAACTTTACCTTCTCTTGATGAAATCAGAGGAAAAATAGTTGGGTTGATTAATGCCCCAGCATCAAAGCTTGTAAGACTATTACAAAGGCCTGATCAGGACATTATTTCGATACTACAAAAAAAAAAAGACTAACTTAGGGAGAGACAAAAATGGCAGACTTAAATAAAATTGTTGATGAATTATCAACTTTAACAGTTATGGAAGCGGCAGAACTTTCAAAACTTTTAGAAGAAAAGTGGGGAGTTTCAGCAGCAGCCCCAGTAGCAGTTGCGGCTGCAGCAGCACCCGTAGCAGAGGCAGCAGAAGAAAAAGATAGTTTCGATGTTGTTTTAGCTGCAGCTGGTGATCAAAAAATTAATGTTATCAAAGAAGTAAGAGCAATTACTGGTCTTGGTTTAAAAGAAGCTAAAGATATGGTGGAAGGTGCTCCAAAAACTTTAAAAGAGGGAGTTAAGAAAGAAGAGGCTGAAGAGATGAAGACTAAGCTCGAAGCCGCTGGTGCAAAAGTAGAACTTAAATAATTATTTATTAATTACAGGTTCTACATATTATGCCACTTAGTTTCACAGAAAAAAAACGTATTCGCTATTCGTTTGGTAAAATCGGTAAAACGATTGATGTGCCAAATTTAGTCGATATACAGAAAATCTCGTTTGATAAGTTCCTCCAGTTAGGAAAATCAGTTGAGGAACGTTCAAATACTGGACTGCAAGAAGTCTTTAATTCTGTCTTTCCCATTAAAGACTACGCAGGAAAATCTGAACTTCATTATATTGATTATTATCTTGATAATCCAAAATATGACGTAGAAGAATGTAGAAGAAAAGGTCTAACATTTTCTGCTTCTTTGATGGTTACTTTCAGATTGATTATATGGGATCTTAATGAAGAAACTGGAGAGAAATCCCTTAGGGATATTAAAGAACAAGTTGTTTACCTAGGCGATTTACCTCTTATGACAAATAACGGTACTTTTGTAGTTAATGGTACCGAAAGAGTAGTTGTTAGTCAGTTACATAGATCTCCCGGTGTTTTCTTTGATCACGATGATGGTAAAACGCACGCAAGTGGAAAAGTTCTTTATAATGCAAGAATAATTCCCTATAGAGGTTCTTGGTTAGATTTTGAATTTGACCACAAAGATAATTTATTTTTTAGAATAGACAGAAAAAAGAAAATGATTTCTACGACTATTCTTCAAGCTTTACCATCAAAAGCATCAGAGAAATATTTAGAAGAATGCCAGCAGAATAAAGTTGAACCCGATATTTATAAAGTATCAGGTATGACTTCTGAAGAAATTCTTACATATTTTTATGAAACTTTCCCCTTTAAAAAACATAAAGATGGATGGGTTGCAAGTTTAGATATAGATAAGTTTAAATATAAAAATCTTCCTTTCAATTTAGTTGATCCAAGTTCTAAAGAGATTATAGCTTATAAGGATGTGAAGCTTTCACTAAAACTTCTAAAAGAAATTAAAGAAAATAAAATATCGAAGTTTTTCTTCACTGAAGAAGACCTATATGGTTTTTATTTATCAAACGACATAGTCAATTATGACAATGGTTTAGTTTATGCTGAAGCAGGAACTTTATTAAGTAAGGAGTTCTTTGAAAGAATAAATGAGCTTTCAATTGAACAATTCTCAGTAATAAATGCTAATCAAGCCACAGGTAACTTAGGTATTATCAACTCTCTTGTTGCGGATAAAAATAATTCAAGAGAAGAAGCTCTTTTTGACATTTTTAAGATATTAAGACCTGGTGAACCTCCAACTCTTGAGGCAAGTAATTATTTATTTCAAAATATGTTTTTTAGTGAAGATAGATATGATTTATCTGAAGTTGGTAGAGTAAAATTAAATTCATATCTTTCTTTAGATAAAACTAATAAAAAAAGAATTTTAAATAAATCCGATATTCTTGCAGTTGCTAAAAAACTCTTTGATATGAAAACAGACAGTTCTGGCAAAGATGATATTGACCATTTAGGTAACAGAAGAGTCAGATCAGTTGGTGAGTTAATTGAAAATCAATATCGTATTGGTCTTGTGAGAATGGAAAGGGCCATCAGAGAAAAGATGGGAACAGTTGATATTGAATCAATTATGCCTCAAGATCTTGTTAACTCTAAGCCTATTCAAACTGTGCTAAAAGAATTTACTGGAACTAGCCAACTCAGTCAGTTTATGGATCAAACCAATCCTCTTAGCGAAATTACGCATAAAAGAAGAATTTCTGCCTTAGGCCCAGGTGGCCTGACAAGAGAAAGAGCTGGTTTTGAAGTTCGTGACGTTCATACAACTCACTACGGTCGTATCTGTCCAATTGAAACTCCTGAAGGTTCAAATATCGGCTTAATCAATAGCTTGTCTTCTTTTGCTCGAATTAATCAATATGGTTTTATTGAAACTCCTTACCGTAAAATTAATAAAGGCGTTGTTACTGATGAAGTCATTTATTTGAATGCAGATGAAGAGGAAAATTATACGATTGCTCAGGCTAATAGTCCTATTGATAAAAATGGTAAGTTTAGTGAGGACTTTGTAAGTTGTAGAAGAAAAGGAGATTTTATTTTCTGTAACCCTTCTGAGATTGATTTCATGGATGTTAATCCTCAGCAGTTAGTTTCAGTTGCTGCATCTTTAATTCCATTCTTAGAAAATGATGATGCTAATAGAGCATTAATGGGATCTAATATGATGAGGCAGGCAGTGCCTCTAATTAAAAGTGAAGCTCCACTTGTTGGAACGGGTTTTGAATCTAAAGTTGCGAGAGATAGTGGGGCTGTAGTAATTGCTAAAAATAGCGGCTATGTTCACCAAGTAGACTCATCAAGAATAGTTATAAGATCTGACTCAAAAAATATTAGTAAAGAAAAAAGTGGAGTTGATATTTATAATCTTAAAAAATTCCAACGATCAAACCAAAGTACGGCTATTAATCAAAAACCTATAGTAAAAATTGGAGATTATATTCAAAGAGGTGACATCATTGCTGATGGTCCATCCACAGATTTAGGTGAATTGGCATTAGGTAGAAACTTACTTGTAGGTTTCATGCCCTGGAATGGCTATAACTTTGAGGATTCTATAATCATGTCTGAAAGAGTGGTGCATGAAGATCGTTTCACTTCTATTCATATTGAGGAATTTGAAGTTTTATGTAGAGATACAAAACTTGGACCCGAAGAGATTACTCGTGATATGCCTAACGTAGGAGATGAGAGTATAACAAATTTAGATGAAGCTGGAATCGTATATATAGGTTCAGAAGTAAAACCTGGAGATATATTAGTCGGTAAAGTTTCACCAAAAGGTGACTCTCCAATCACACCAGAAGAAAAACTTCTAAGAGCTATTTTTTCTGAAAAAGCTGCTGATGTCAAAGACACCTCTCTTCGTTTACCTACAGGATATTCCGGTGTTGTTGTGGACGTTCAAGTCTTAGTTAGAAGAGGTGTGGATAAAGACGAGAGAACTATAGCTATCGAGAGAGTTGAGATTGATAGATTGGCTAAAGATAGAGATGATGAAAAGAATATTCTCGAAAATAACTATAAACAAAATCTTATTAATTTATTTAAAAATAAATTATCTAACGTGTCTTTAGATGGAATTTCTAAAGGTAATAAAATTAATGAGTCTGATATTAATAATAAACAAATAGATTATCTTGAGCAAATTATTGTTGATGATGCCTCATCGATGGAAACTTTTAATTCTCAAAAGAAAATTTTCAATGATGCTGTTATTTTATTAGATAAAAAATTCCAAAATAAAATTGAAAAAATACAAAGTGGTGATGATTTGCTGCCGGGTGTTTTAAAAGTTGTTAAGGTATTTGTTGCAGTAAAAAGAAAATTACAAGCTGGCGATAAAATGGCGGGAAGACATGGTAATAAGGGTGTTATCTCTAAAATTGTTCCGATTGAGGATATGCCATTTCTAGAAGACGGCACACCTGTAGATGTCCTTTTAAACCCTTTAGGTGTTCCAAGCCGTATGAATATCGGCCAAATTTTAGAAACACATTTAGGTTGGGCTGCATATGGTATTGGTAAGCAAATTTCTCGAAGTCTAGATCTCGCTAGAAAAGAAGGAAATATCAATCAACTTAAGCAGTCACTAACATCTTTCTATGAAGCTAACAAAGACTCAAATTTGGAAATTCAAAATATGAATGATGATCAGCTGGTTGAATTAGCAGGAAATTTAGAAAAAGGCGTTACATTTGCGACCCCAGTCTTTGACGGAACTAATACAGAAGAAATTACTAATTTATTAGACAAAGCTGGCTTTGATAACAGCGGTCAAGTTTTTCTTTATGATGGAAGATCCGGAGAGAGATTTGAAAGAAAAGTTACGGTTGGATATAAATATATTTTGAAATTACACCATTTAATTGATGATAAAATTCATGCTCGTTCGATTGGGCCATATAGCTTGGTAACCCAACAACCACTCGGTGGTAAAGCTCAATTTGGTGGACAAAGATTTGGTGAAATGGAAGTTTGGGCATTAGAAGCATATGGTGCATCAAATACACTTCAAGAAATGTTGACTATCAAATCAGATGATGTTGCAGGTAGAACAAAAGTTTATGAAGCTCTTATTAGGGGTGATTACAATTTTGAAAGTGGAATACCTGAGTCATTCCATGTTTTAGTTAAAGAATTAAAATCTCTAGGACTCAACGTAGAACTAATAGAAACAGATCCCACAATAAGTAGGGAGGGAGTATAATGAAAGACTTAACTAACCTTTTTAAAAATAACAATCCAACTTTAAATTTTGATCAGATAAAAATTTCTGTTTCTAGCCCAGAACAAATCAGATCATGGTCTTTCGGTGAGATAAAAAAACCAGAAACTATTAATTACAGAACATTTAAACCTGAAAGAGAAGGTTTGTTCTGCGCTAGAATTTTTGGACCTACGAAAGATTATGAATGTTTATGTGGTAAATACAAAAGAATGAAATTTAAAGGCATTACATGTGAAAAATGTGGTGTCGAAGTCACACTCTCTAAAGTTAGAAGAGAAAGAATGGCTCATATCGAGCTCGCCGCACCAGTTGCTCATATTTGGTTTTTAAAATCTCTACCTAGTAGAATAGGTCTAGCATTAGATATAACTCTCAAGAGTTTAGAAAAAGTTTTATACTTTGAAAGTCATATTGTAATAGACCCCTTAATGTCCGGTCTTGAACAAAATCAACTTTTAACCGATGAAGAACTAGAAGAAGCAATAGAACAGTTTGGAGAGGATTCTTTTAAACATGGGATTGGAGCTGAGGCGGTTTATGAAATTTTATCTAACCTTGATTTGGATAATGAAATTGTAAAACTAAATGAAGAGAGTGAAGCTACTTCTTCTGAAACAAAAAAGAAAAAAATACTAAAAAGAATGAAGGTCATTGAAGGATTTAAAAGATCAAACATTAAACCTGAATGGATGATTCTAAAAGTTCTTCCTGTTATACCTCCTGAACTCAGACCCTTAGTACCCCTTGAAGGTGGAAGATTTGCTACCTCTGACCTCAATGATTTATATAGAAGGGTAATAAATAGAAACAATAGATTAAAGCGTCTTTTAGACCTAAGAGCACCAGATATTATTGTTAGAAATGAAAAAAGAATGCTCCAAGAATCCGTTGATGCCTTATTTGATAATGGTCGAAGAGGAAGAGTAATTACAAGTACAAATAAGAGACCACTAAAATCTTTATCTGAGATGCTTAAAGGAAAACAAGGTAGATTTAGACAAAATCTTCTTGGTAAAAGAGTTGATTATTCTGGAAGATCTGTGATTGTTGTTGGCCCAGAACTGAAACTTCATCAGTGCGGCCTTCCTAAGAAAATGGCATTGGAGCTTTTTAAACCTTTTATCTACAATAAGCTCGAATCTTATGGTTTTGCCTCTACATTAAAATCTGCAAGAAAAATGGTCGAAACAGAAAGACCAGAAGTTTGGGATATATTAGATGAAGTTATCAGAGAACATCCTATTCTTTTAAACAGAGCCCCAACTTTACATAGATTAGGTATCCAAGCTTTTGAACCAATTTTAATCGAAGGTAAGGCAATACAATTACATCCCCTAGTCTGTACGGCTTTCAATGCTGACTTTGATGGTGATCAGATGGCTGTTCATATACCTCTAAGTCTAGAAGCCCAATTAGAGGCAAGGGTATTGATGATGAGTACTAACAATATTCTATCTCCATCTAGCGGAAAACCAATTATCGTACCGAGTCAGGATATTGTATTAGGTATATACTATTTATCTCTAATTAATGAAAATGAAGAAGTAAAAAAATACTTTTCTCATATAGGTGAGGTTGAGTTTGCATTAGAAAACAAAACTATCAGCCTTCATACTCCTATTATCTACAGAACTAAAACTTTTAATAAAGAAACTAATGAATACGAGAATAAAAAGTTTACCACTTCACCTGGGAGGGTCATTTTATTTAAAACTGTTCCTCAAAATGAGAACTTACCATTTGATTGCGTAAATAAAATTTTAACAAAAAAAGATGTCAGTATCTTATTGGACAATGTCTACAGATTTACTGGTCAAAAAGCCACTTGTATCTTTGTAGATCAAATTATGAATGTGGGTTTTAAATATGCTGCCAAAGCTGGTATTTCTTTTGGCAAAGATGATCTCGTTATTCCTGAAGAAAAAAATTCTTTAATTCAAGAAACACAAAAACAAGTGAATAGCCTTGAAGCTCAATACCAAGAAGGTTTAATCACTGAAAGAGAAAAATACAATAAAGTAGTTGGTCTCTGGTCAACTTGTACAGATAAAGTTGCTAAGGCAATGATGAAAACCGTTTCTTCAAAAAAAGATAATCAAATTAATTCTGTTTATATTATGGCTCACTCAGGTGCTAGAGGATCAGAAGCTCAGCTTAAACAGCTCGCAGGCATGAGGGGATTGATGGCAAGACCTTCTGGAGAAATTATTGAAAACCCTATTACATCTAATTTTAAAGATGGTTTAACTGTTTTGGAATACTTTAACTCTACTCACGGAGCAAGAAAGGGTCTTGCTGATACAGCTCTTAAAACGGCTAGCTCTGGATATCTAACCAGAAGGCTTGTTGATGTGGCACAAGATCTTACTATTACTCAAAAGGATTGTAACTGCACAAACGGACTTACTGTAGACACTGTTTATGACTCAGGAGAAGTGGCCATTCCATTAATTGACAGAGTGTTTGGCAGATAT
The DNA here is from genome assembly GCA_008638215.1 of Pelagibacteraceae bacterium. GTDB lineage: Bacteria > Pseudomonadota > Alphaproteobacteria > HIMB59 > HIMB59 > HIMB59. The sequence continues at coordinate 31,994 of VTPN01000003.1, read as the reverse complement.
TTAGCAGATGATGTGAAAACTGCTGATGGAAAAGTTATTATGAAAAATGGCGACTATATTTCTCATGATGAAATTGAAACTATTGAAAAAGAAAATATTACTTCTGTGAGAATTAAATCACCAATTACTTGTGGATGTATTAATGGAATTTGTGCAAAAGCTTATGGTAGAGATCTTGCTAAAGGTGTGCCGGTAAATACTGGAGAGGCCGTTGGCATCATAGCCGCTCAGTCGATTGGTGAACCTGGTACACAATTGACTATGAGAACTTTTCACGTAGGTGGTGTTGCGAGTTCATCAGCAGAAAAATCTAACTTTGAATCACCTAGTGATGGTTTGGTAAAAATTAATAATCTCAGAACGGTTGTTAACGAAGCTGGTAGTGAGATAATTATTAATAGAACTACTGAACTTGAGATTTACGATCTAAATAAAAAATTAATTTCAACATTTAGAGCACCATACGGTTCAACGCTATTAGTCAAAAATAAGTCAGATGTTAAGCTTAATGACTTGTTGTTGGAATGGGATCCATACACTGTTCCTATTGTCGCCGAGGAATCTGGTATTTTAGATTTTAGTGATCTAGTTGAAGGGGTTTCGTTTATTGAAAAATTCGATGAAACAACTGGAATTTCATCAAAAGTAATTATAGATTGGAAGAGTTTCCAAGGCAAACAAGACCTTAAACCTCAGCTCGTCATCACCGATGCTAAAGGAAATCAAGTAAAACCAAAAGATTCTTCAAACCACTCTTCTTATGATTTAAGTGTGGGGATAATCTTAAATATTGATAAAGGCAAAGAGGTTAAAGCGGGAGACGTTATTGCTAGAATACCGAGAGCATCTTCTAAAACAAAAGATATTACTGGTGGTCTTCCTAGAGTTGCAGATATTTTCGAATCAAGAAAACCAAAAAATCCTGCAGTGCTTGCTGAGATTTCAGGTACAATTGAATTTGGTAAAGATATAAAAAGCAAAAGAAGAATTATTATTAACCCAGAAGTTGGAGATCCTGTCGAATATTTAATACCAAAAGGAACGTACATTTACTTCAATGAAGGCGACAAAGTCAATAAAGGTGATATGATTGTAGATGGAACTCCAGCACCTACAGATATTTTAAATATTCTCGGTATTGAAGCATTAGCTGAATATATGGTCAGAGAAGTTCAAAAAGTTTATAGATTGCAAGGTGTTATAATTGACGACAAGCACATTGAATGCATTACAAAACAAATGCTTCAAAAAGTTGAGGTTATTGAATCTGGAGATAGCGAATTTCCCGTAGGAGATGTTGTAGACAAAACTGATGTGCTTCAAAGAAATATTGAACTTAAAGAGGCTGGAAAAAAAGAGGCTAAATTTAAAATGATGATTTTAGGTATTACTAAAGCCAGCCTCCAGACTAATTCATTTATTTCTGCCGCTTCCTTCCAAGAAACAACTAGAGTTCTTACTGAGGCTGCTATTAATGGAAAAGTTGATAAACTCACTGGACTAAAAGAAAATGTTATTGTCGGAAAATTAATTCCCGCTGGTACAGGTAATGTTATCAGGGCCTTAAGAAAAGAAGCAAAAATAAGGGATAATTCTCTTTTAAAACAAATAGAAAATACCAAATAAATGTTGACTAAGATGAATACTATAAATATATTCTGCGGACTATGCCGACCATAAATCAGTTAGTTAGAAACTCTAGAGAAAAAGTCTCAAAGAGAAATAAGGTTCCTGCGTTGAAAGCATGTCCTCAAAAAAGAGGAGTATGTTTGAGAGTTTATACAACGACTCCAAAAAAACCTAACTCTGCCCTTAGAAAGGTAGCTAGAGTCAAATTAACTAATGGTCAAGAGGTTACGGCATACATACCAGGCGAAGGTCATAATCTGCAAGAACACTCAGTTGTTTTAATTAGAGGCGGTCGTGTCAAAGACTTACCTGGTGTACGCTATCATATAATAAGAGGAACTCTAGACACTCAAGGTCTTGAAAAGAGACGTCAAAGAAGATCAAAATACGGAGCCAAAAGGCCAAAGAGCTAAAATATAAATTATGTCGAGAAGAAGAGCAGCAGAGAAGAGACAGATATTACCTGATCCCATATATAATAGTGTAGTTTTAAACAAATTTATTAACGAAGTTATGGTTGGTGGAAAAAAAACTGTTGCACAAAAAATTGTTTACGGTGCACTTGAAATCATCCAATCTCAGAACCAGAGTGAAGATCCTTTAGAGTATTTTCAAAAATCTATCAACAACGTTAAACCTTCTGTTGAAGTCAAGGCTAGAAGAGTTGGTGGCGCAACATACCAAGTCCCTATGGAAGTAAGAAGCACCAGGGCTCAAGCACTTGCGTTTAAATGGATTTTATCAAACTCAAAAAAAAGAAATGAAAAAACACAAAGAGAAAGACTCGCAAATGAGCTAATTGATGCATTTGAAAATAAAGGTAATTCAGTTAAGAAAAAAGATGAAGTTCATAAAATGGCTGAAGCTAATAGAGCATTTGCACACTATAGGTGGTAATTAATGGAATTAAATAAATATAGAAACATTGGAATTATGGCTCATATTGATGCCGGTAAGACCACTACCACTGAAAGAATTCTATTCTACACTGGTAAATCTCATAAAATTGGCGAAGTCCATGATGGTGCCGCAACAATGGACTGGATGGAACAAGAACAAGAAAGAGGTATTACGATCACCTCAGCGGCTACTACTTGTTTTTGGAATGATCACAGAATTAATATTATCGATACCCCGGGTCACGTAGATTTTACTATTGAAGTGGAAAGATCTTTGAGAGTACTTGATGGTGCCGTTGCTTGTTTTGATGGGGTTGCAGGAGTTGAGCCTCAGTCTGAAACTGTATGGAGACAGGCAGATCGCTACAAAGTTCCAAGAATTTGTTTTTGTAATAAGATGGACCGACTTGGTGCTGACTTTGAAATGAATATTCAGTCAATTAAAGATAGATTAGGAGCAAATCCACTCGTCTTACAAATGGCTATCGGAAAAGAGGCTGATTTTAAAGGTGTTGTTGATCTTGTAAGGTTCAAGTCAATTATATGGCAAGATGATAGTCTAGGAGCAAAATTTGACGTTGTCGATATTAGTGAAGATTTAATAGACGAAGCCAAAAAGAAACGAGAAGAATTAATCGAAATGGCCGTGGAAGCTGACGATCAAGCCATGGAAGACTATCTTGAGGGCAAAGAGATATCAACCGAAACTCTTAAAAAATGTATTAGAAAAGGTACAATTGATTTTAAATTTGTTCCTGTTCTTTGTGGAACAGCTTTTAAGAATAAAGGTGTTCAGCCTTTATTAGACGCTGTTGTTGATTATTTACCTTCACCTAACGACATTGGATATGTAGAGGGGGTCAAAGAGGGATCCGATGAAAAAATTAAAATTCCAAATACACCTGATGAACCGTTTGCCGCTCTAGCTTTTAAAGTTGCTGCTGATCCTTTTGTTGGTCAAATTACTTTTATAAGACTCTATTGTGGCAATCTAAGTTCTGGATCAACGATTTTAAATTCATCTAAAAATCAAAAGGAAAGAATTGGAAGAATGCTTTTAATGCATTCAAATACCAGAGAAGAAATCAAAGAAGCAAAAGCTGGAGATATAGTTGCATTAGTTGGAATGAAAAATGTTACTACAGGTGATACTTTATGTGAACCATCTAAGCCAGTCATTTTGGAAAAAATGGAATTCCCAGATCCAGTTATCGAAGTTGCTGTTGAACCAAAAACCAAAGCTGATTACGAAAAAATGGGCCAAGCACTTAATAGATTAGCCCAAGAAGATCCTAGTTTTAAAGTTACAACTGACGAAGAATCTGGTCAAACAATTATTAAAGGAATGGGAGAACTACATTTAGAAATTTTAGTCGATCGTATGAAGAGAGAATTTAAAGTTGAAGCTGATGTAGGTGCGCCTCAAGTGGCCTATAGAGAAACTATTACTAAAGAAGTAGAAGTTGATTACACCCATAAAAAACAATCAGGCGGTGCAGGACAGTTTGCTCGAGTAAAGATGAAATTCAAACCTCTTGAAAGAAATTCTGGTATCAAATTTAATAATTCAGTTGTTGGTGGAAATATTCCAAAAGAATACATTCCAGGCGTTGAGAAGGGTATTAAAAGTGCATCACAAAATGGTGTAATTGCCGGATATAATGTTATTGATTTTGAAGCTGAAGTTTATGATGGCGCTTATCATGACGTTGACTCATCCGTTTTAGCCTTTGAAATTGCATCAAGAGCAGCTTTTAGAGAAGCGGTGGCCAAAGCTAGTCCAAAATTATTAGAACCTATGATGAAAGTAGAAGTTGTAACTCCAGAAGACTACATGGGAGATATTATTGGTGATTTAAATTCCAGAAGAGGACAAATCGAAAAAATGGAAGACAGAGGGAATGCAAAGGTAGTTTCTTCAGTGGTTCCTCTTGCTAATATGTTCGGTTATGTTAATAATCTACGTTCTATGAGTCAAGGTAGAGCGAGTTATACAATGTTATTTTCACATTATGATGTTGTTCCATCTAATGTTGAAGAGGAAATTAAGTCGAAGTTAGCATAAATCATGATCAATCAAAACATCAGAATTAGACTAAAATCTTTTGACCACAATATTCTAGATAGAAGTTCAATGGATATTTTACAAACAGCCAAAAGAACAGGTGCAAAAGTTATTGGACCAATCCCTATGCCGTCACGAATTGAAAGAGTGACTGTTAATAAATCCCCACATGTTGATAAGAAAAGTAGAGAACAGTTTGAATTAAGAACTCATATAAGAATGATGGACATTATTGAACCCACACCTCAAACTGTAGACGCTCTTATGAAATTAGATCTTGCCTCAGGGGTTAACGTAGACATAAAAATTAAAAAATAAATATCAATGATTATTAGTACAAAAATTGGTCAAACTTCATTTATTAGCGATGACGGTAAGAGAGTTTGCGCAACAGTCCTAGATTATAATACATGCACTGTTGTTGGTAATAGAACCGAAGATAAAGATGGTTACATTGCTAATATTTTAGGTTTTCTTAAACCAAAAAAACTAAACAAACCTCAATTAAAAGATTTCAATAAAAAAAATATAGAGCCTAAAAGAGTTATTAAAGAACAAAGACTGGTATCTTCTGAAGATCTTCTAGAAATTGGCAGTGATGTATTACCCTCTTTTAATGTTGGAGATAAAGTTTGTGTTCAATCAAAGTCTACTGGTAAAGGTTTTGCGGGTGCGATGAAAAGACATAATTTTAGTGGTATGAGAGCCTCTCACGGTGTTTCTATCTCACATAGAGCTCACGGATCAACTGGTCAAAATCAAAATCCAGGAAAAGTTTTTAAAGGGAAAAAAATGGCTGGACATTTAGGCGATGAGGTAACCACAACGAAAAATTTAGAAGTTTTAATGGTAGATGCTGACAAAAAATTAATATTTCTTAAAGGCTCCGTTCCTGGAAAAAATAAATCTGTAGTGAAAGTTTACAAAAAATGATTGAACAAATTACTCTGAAAAAAGTAAATATTTCGGATAAATCTTTACACCTTTCTATCCAAAAAACCTATTCACACAAACAAGGTAACAACCATAGCCTTGACAGATCCGAAGTCACAGGATCTGGAAAAAAACTTTTTAAACAAAAAGGCACAGGTAATGCCAGAGCGGGTAATAAAAAAACAACTCAAAGAAGAGGTGGTGGTAAAGCTTTCGGTCCTAAGTTTCATCTAGTCTCTTTTAAAATTAACAAAAAAGTAAAAAATCTTGCTTTATTATCATCAATTTCACTTAAGAGTAATAATAAATCTCTTTATTCTCTAGATGAGACAAAATTAGATTTTAATGCTGTCAAAGATATTTTAAATAAGAATACTGACAAAAAAATTATGATTATTTTAAAAAACGTTAATGATAATGATGTTGTAGCCAAATTCCAAAACTATAAAAATATTTCTTTTCACTCAGATAAAAATTATTCAATACATTCATCACTAAAGTCTGACATGCTTATATTTTCAAATAAATCGTCTTTATATGAGTCATACATCGGAAAAAACATCTAATGGATCTAAACTTAATAAAAAAACCTGTTATTACTGAAAAATCGACTGCTAATGCTCAATTTAATAAATACATATTTGAAGTTACCAAGGATGCAAATAAATCCAAAATTAAAGCTACAATAGAAGATTTATACAAAGTTAAGGTTGAAAAACTTAATAGTGTAATAGTAAAAAGAAAACCTAAAGTTTTTAAAGGTCAAAGAGGTACACGCTCAGAACAAAAAAGAATTATAGTTACTCTCAAAGAGGGTAATACAATTGATGTGAGTGGAAAGGTCAAATAATAATGGGTCTGATATCATATAAACCAACTACTCCATCTTTTCGAAAAACGGTAAAAATAGATAAATCTGTATTGTTCAAGGGTAGACCAGAAAAAAATCTCATTGAAGAACTTCAGCCTAGTTCAGGAAGAAATAATACTGGTAAAATTACAATTAGACATAGATCAGGTGGTCATAAAAAGAAATATAGAATTATTAACTTTAAAAGAAATACTTTTGATAAAATCGGAACAGTCGAAAGAATTGAGCACGACCCTAATCGTAGCGCCTTCATCGCCCTTGTAGATTATCAAGATTTAAAAGAATATATTATAGCTCCATCAGATATTAAGACTGGTGATAAAATTATTTCATCATCAAAAACTGAGATTAGTTCTGGCAATGCCATGAAAATCAAAAATATTCCTACAGGTACATCAATCCATAATATTGAATTAAAACCTGGAGCTGGAGGTAAACTATGCAGATCTGCTGGTTCTTTTGCTCAAGTTCTAGGTACCCAAGATAAATACATAATGATTAAATTATCTTCAAGAGAAACAAGACTTGTGCATGGAGAGTGCATGGCCACTATCGGTGTAGTTTCTAATCAAGATAATAAAAATAAAAAAATTGGTAAGGCTGGAATTAAAAGACATTTAGGTATTAGACCTACGGTTCGAGGAGTTGCAATGAATCCAGTAGATCACCCCCATGGTGGCGGCGAAGGCAGAACATCCGGCGGAAGACATCCATCTACTCCTTGGGGATTGAAAACTAAAGGCAAGAAAACAAGAAAAATTAAATTCACATCTAAGATGATTATTTCAAGAAGAGGTAAAAAATAATGGCAAGATCTGTTTGGAAAGGACCTTACTTCGATATAACACTTTATAAAAAAGTAAAAAAATCAAAAGATGAAAATTCTAAAACTCCAATTAAAACTTGGTCAAGAAGATCAACTATTATTCCAGATTTTGTAGGTGTTACCCTCTCAGTATATAATGGTAAATCATTTATCCCGGTTTTTGTCACTGAGGACATGGTCGGACATAAACTTGGAGAGTTCTCACCCACACGAGTTTTTAAAGGTCACTCAGGAGATAAGAAAGCCGTTCAGGGTAAAAAATAATGTCAAAAGAAGTTAAAGCAATCAATAAAATGATCAGAACGAGTTCACAGAAACTAAATTTAATAGTTAAAGATATTAGAAAAAAAGACATTAATTCTGCTGTAAATATTTTAAAGTTTTCAAATAAAAGAGTTAGCAAAGAGGTATTAAAAACTCTCAATTCTGCTGTAGCGAATGCTGAAAACAACAATAACTTAGATATAGATAAACTAGTTGTTAAAGAAGCTTACGTGGGAAAAAGTTTAAGAATGAAACGGTTTAGACCAATGAGCAAAGGAAGAGCATTTCAGATCATTAAACCTTTTTCAAGGCTGACACTGATACTAGAGGAGAGGGCATAATGGGACAAAAAGTTAACCCAACATCTTTAAGAGTAGGTATAAATAAGTACTGGCAATCAACTTGGTTTGAAAAAAAAGAATATTCCAATTTTCTTAAAGAGGACCATACTATTAGAAGTTATATAGAAAAAAATTATTCAAGCGCTGGGATAAGTTCAGTTATAATTGAAAGAGCTGCGTCAAATCTTAAAATTATCATTCATACCTCCAAACCAGGTGTTTTAATTGGTAAAAAAGGTGCAGATATAGAAAAATTAAGAAACAGCTTATCAAAACTATCTAATAAAAACATATCCCTAGATATTAAAGAGATTAAAAAACCTGAAACAGATGCATCTTTAGTTGCCGACTCCATTGCAAGACAACTTGAAAAGAGAATTGCTTTTAGAAAAGCAATGAAAAAGTCGGGCATGTCTGCTATTAAATTAGGCGCTAAGGGAGTTAAAATAGTTTGTGGTGGAAGGTTGGGTGGTGCTGAAATTGCCCGTTCAGAAAAATTCAGCGAAGGAAGCGTACCTCTTCATACTTTAAGAGCAGATATTGATTATGCAACTGCTCGTGCATTAACAACTTATGGAATTATTGGTATCAAGGTATGGCTTTTTAAAGGTGAAAGTAAAAATACAAAAAACAATACATTAAGCGAGAAGGTAAGTTCATAATGCTGATACCAAAAAATACCAAATATAGAAAACAGCATAAGGGGCGTATACACGGAAATGCAAAAGGTAATCATGAGCTAACTTTTGGTTACTACGGTTTAAAATCTCTAAATGCAGAAAGAGTAACTGCTAGACAAATAGAGGCTTCTAGAAGAGCAATAACAAGATTTTTAAAAAGAGCAGGTCGTCTCTGGATTAGAGTATTTCCTGATGTCCCGGTCACTGCTAAACCAGCAGAGGTAAGAATGGGTAAAGGAAAAGGGTCGATAGATAGATGGGTATGTAGGGTAAAACCAGGAACTATAATGTTTGAGGTAGATGGTGTTGATAAAAATCTAGCAAAAAAAGCATTTGAACTTGCATCTGCAAAATTACCTGTTAAAACCACATTCGTTTCATTGGATCAATTTTAATGGCAGATAAAGATTTAAACAGTTTAAAGAAAGAGTTATTTAACTTAAAAATTATGAAAAAGAGCGGCCAACTTACTGATACATCACAGTTTAAAAAGGTAAAAAAACAAATCGCATCATTGTTAACCAGAGAAAGGCTTGAAAAAAATGCCTAAAAGAGTTCTTAATGGTAAGGTTATAAAAAAGTCTGGAGATAAAACAGTTTCAGTTTTAGTTACTAGACAAACCACACACCCTATATATAAAAAAATAATTAGAGTTTCAAAAAAATATTTAGCACACGATGAACATAATGCTATTACCGTTGGAGAAAGTGTAAAAATTCAAGAAACAAGACCGCTTTCTAAAAATAAATCATGGGAAGTTGTTAAATAATTAATGATACAAACTGAATCTAAATTACTAGTGGCAGATAACTCTGGAGCAAGACTAATCAGTTGCATTAAAGTTATCGGAGGGTCAAAAAGAAGATATGCAAGAATTGGTGACATAATAATTGTCTCAGTGAAAGATGCTATTCCTAGATCAAAAGTTAAAAAAGGTGAAGTCCAAAGGGCTGTTATTGTTAGAACTAAAAAACCTTTAATAAGAGAAGATGGCACATCTATTAAATTTGACTCGAATGCTGCAGTTTTGTTGGATAAACAAAATGAACCAATCGGGACAAGAATTTTTGGACCTGTTACTAGAGAGCTACGAAAGAAAAATATGATGAAAATAGTCAGTCTAGCTCCAGAGGTACTTTAATGATAAAAAAATATAAAAAAGGTGATGAAGTGATTGTAAAGGTTGGTAAAGACAAAGGTAAAATTGGTAAAATTGCAAAAGTTTTAAACTCTTCTGACAAAGTTATCATTAGTGGAGTTAATATAAGTAAAAAGCATCAAAAGCCTTCACAGGACTCTAAAGGCGGAATTATAAATAAAGAAATGCCCATTCACATCTCTAATATTTTGGCTTATGACTCAAAATCTAAAAAATCATCAAAAGTTGGTTTTAAAGTAGAAGATGGAAAAAAAGTAAGAATTTTAAAAACTTCTGGAGAAAAATATTAATGAGTGCTTCAATACAAGAATTATTTAATATTTCTGATCAATTAGCTAAAAATTTAGAGATTCATCATAAATTAGCTGTTCCAAAAATGACTAAAATTGTTGTAAATGCGGGTATTGGAACTATCAAGGAAGACAATAAAGCTATTGAAAAAATGAAAAAAGATTTATCATTGATTACAGGGCAAACACCTGTAGTTCGTTTATCAAAAAAAGCTATAGCTTCATTTAAGATCAGAAAAGGAATGCCAGTTGGTTTGTCCGTCACCCTAAGAAAAAACTATATGATGGAGTTTTATGACAGACTGGTAAATATAGCTATGCCACGAATTAAAGACTTTAGAGGTTACTCAAAAAAATCTTTTGATGGTCAGGGTAATATAACGATTGGTATTAAAGATCATATTATTTTTCCTGAAATTAGTGTTGAGAATGTTGAGAATATTTTTGGTTTTGATATCACAATCGCAACTTCGGCAAACAATGACAAGGAAGGATATGAATTGTTAAAGTTAATGAACTTTCCATTCTTAAATTAATCATGGCAAAACAAAGCGCAATCCAAAAAAATCTTAATAGAAAAACACTCATTGATAGATTAAGTGAAAAAAGAGCTAATTTAAAAAAACTTTTAATGAATAAAGAGTTACCCTTTGAGGAAAGAGTTAAGATACAAATGAAACTTGAGTCTATGCCTAGAAATTCATCTAAAATAAGATTTAGAAATAGATGTTTCTTATCTGGAAGACCAAGAGGTGTTTACTCAAAATTCAATTTATCTAGAATAGCAATCAGAGATATGGCGGGCAAAGGTCAAATTCCTGGTTTAACGAAAGCGAGTTGGTAGGATGAGCGATACATTAGCAGACATGATCACAAGAATAAGAAACGGTCAAAAAGCAAATAAAGTTTCGATTAAAGCTATTTATTCAAAGTTAAATGTAAACGTATGTAATGTTTTAAAAAATGAAGGTTTTATTGAAAGTTACGAAATAATTGGTGATACTAAAAAAGATTTATCTATCACCTTAAAATATTTTAAAGGTAGCCCACTTATAAATAAGATTGAAAAAATTACGAAGCAAGGATGTAGGGTTTACAGTTCAGTCGAGGATATTCCAAAAACTATTGGTGGTCTAGGCACAACAATTCTTTCAACTTCAAAAGGAGTAATGACTGATTCAGATGCCAGAAATCAGAAAGTCGGCGGAGAGGTGCTAATTAGCGTATTTTAATCATGTCTCGTTTAGCTAGAAATCCAATTACAATACCATCAGACGTTAAAATATCTGTTAATAATAATGTGATAAATTTTGAGGGTAAACTTGGAAAATCAAGTTCTACATTACCTAATGGAATAACTGTAGATATGAAAGATAACCTTCTTCATTTCTCAGGAGATAACAAGGCATTACTAGGTACGGTATATGCTATTATAAAAAATGAAATTGTCGGAAACTCACAAGGATTTGAAAAAAAACTAGAATTGGTTGGGACTGGATACAAAGCAAACGTTAATGGCAAAACACTTGTTTTATCCCTTGGATACAGCCACGATATAAACTTCAAAATCCCTGAGGGCATCACAGCAAATGTTGAAAAAAATATTGTATCAATTTCAGGTACTAGTAAGCAATTAGTCGGCCAAGTTGCTGCTGAAATTAAATCTTTTAGAAAGCCCGAGCCATATAAGGGTAAAGGCGTAAGATATGAAGGTGAACGTATTTATAGAAAAGAAGGGAAGAAAAAATAATGAATAACGATAAGCTTAGATCCCTCAGAAGAAAAACTAGAATTAGAAAAAAACTAGCTTCAGTAAAAAAACATAAACTGCTAGTATTTCGTTCTTCTAAACATATTTATGCATCGGTATTAACTGAGCAAAATGATAAAACTCTCTGTTCATTCTCATCTGTTAAAATCAATAAGACCGAAGGTCAAAAAAAACTAGATATTGCTAAATTAGTAGGAGAAAAAATTGCTGAAATGGCAATTGAAAAGGGCGTTAAAGAAGTAAAGTTTGATAAAGGTCCTTATAAGTATCACGGTAGATTAAAAGTACTTGCTGACGCTGCAAGAGAGAAGGGCTTATCTTTTTAAATGCTTGAAAATAATGTAAATAAAGAATTAATCGAAAAATTAATATCTGTAAGGCGTGTTTCTAAGGTTGTAAAAGGTGGTAGAAGATTTGGTTTTGCTGCTTTGGTTGTTAGTGGAGATGGTCAAGGTAGAGTTGGATTTGGTTCAGGAAAAGCTAAAGAAGTACCTGAAGCAATAAGAAAAGCTTCCGAAGAGGCTAAAAAAACCATGGTAAGAATTCCCTTAAGAGAAGGAAGAACCATCCATCATGATATAAAAGCGAAGTTTTCATCAAGCACTGTTATTTTAAGATCTGCACCAAAAGGCACAGGAATAATCTCTGGTGGTCCATCAAGAGCTATCTTTGAAGCTTTAGGCATATCTGATGTGGTATCAAAAGCAATTGGCACTAAAAATCCTCATAACATTGTTCGTTCAACTATCAAAGCATTGAGAATGATAAATACCCCAAAGTCAGTGTCTGCGAGAAGAGGAATAGAAATTAATTCTGTTATTAGCAAAAGAGAAAACTAATGATTAATAAATTATCAAAGCAAAGAACCACTAATAGAAAAAGAAAAGGAAAAGGAGTAGGTTCAGGTCTTGGAAAAACTGCCGGTAGGGGACATAAAGGTCAAAAATCAAGATCTGGTGTTGCTGTTCGAAATTTCGAAGGTGGTCAAATGCCTATTTATAGAAAAACACCAAAAAGAGGATTTAATTCAATTAAAAAATTAAGATCCAACAACCTTTCTATTTCTCTCGTAAGTTTTAATAAATTTAAAGATGACTCCACAATTGATTTGAAGATGTTAGTCGAAACTGGTTTTTTAAAGAAAAAAGATCATAAAAAAAGCATTAAAGTTATCGACTCAATTCAATTTAAGAAAAAATTACAATTTAAAGACTTTAAATTTACACCAGGTGCAAAGAAAAGAATAGAAGACTTAGGCGGATCTGCTTCTTAAAATTTAAGTTATGAACACTAAAGTTCCTAATATCGATTATAACGAAGCTATAAAAAATTCTGGTTTATTTAAAAAACTAGGTTTTGTTCTTTTTGCGATTATCGTATACAGATTAGGTACTTATGTTCCTGTTCCTGGAATTAATTCTGCAGTTTTAGAACAAATTTTCTCTCAACATCAAAACGGCATCCTTGGCATCTTCGATATGTTTTCTGGTGGCGCTTTGATGCGAATGTCAGTCTTTACGTTAGGGGTTATGCCTTATATTTCAGCATCAATTATTATGACTTTGATGCAATCATCCTTTGATAGTTTAAAAGCTTTAAAAGAACAAGGAACCAATGGTAGAAAAAAAATTCAACAATATACTAGATACCTCACAATACTTTTAGCTCTATTTCAAAGTTATGGTATTTCTAATGGAATTTTAAATCTCTCAGATACAGTAGATCCTACTCTTGGAAGTGTAGCTTTTTTTCAGCTTTCAGCTATTATTACCATGACCTCAGGAACTATTTTTCTTATGTGGCTTGGGGAGCAAATCACTGAACATGGTTTCGGTAGTGGTATTTCAATTATTATATTTGCTGGTATAGTAGCTAACTTACCCTTTGCTATTTTTAATACTTTTGAATTAGGTAGAACGGGCGCTCTATCTGCTATTGCAATCATCTTTATCATTTTCTTACTTTTGGCGTTAATTGTTATAATTGTTTTTATTGAAAGAGGTCAAAGAAGACTTTTGGTTCAATATCCAAAAAGACAAGTAGGAAATAAAGTTTTTGGTGGCCAGTCATCTTATTTACCAATAAAGGTGAACGTTGCAGGTGTTATACCAGCAATTTTTGCATCCTCGCTACTTTTATTTCCTAATACAATTGCTAACTTTTCTCCAGAAAGTTCGGGTTTTTTATCTAGCATAGGTTTCTATTTATCTCATGGTAAGCCTTTATATATGATCTTCTTTTTCGGACTTATTGTGTTTTTTGCTTTTTTTTATACGGGTATTGTTTTCAACCCAAAAGAACAAGCTGACAATTTAAGAAATAATGGCGGTTTTGTTCTTGGATATAGACCGGGTGAACAGACAGCTCAACATTTGGAACATGTTATTTACCGACTTACTTTTGTAGGTGCTGTATATTTGGCTTTGATTGCACTAATACCTGAATTTTTGATTGCAAAACTCTCAGTTCCTTTCTACCTGGGAGGCACCAGTTTGTTAATTGTTGTTGTCGTAGCAATGGATTTCTTTTCTCAAATCCAAACACATTTGTTTACATCTCAATACGAAAAAATATTGAGTAAAAACAAAATGTATAAGAGTAAATGGTTATAGTTTTTATTGGTCCACCAGGATCTGGCAAAGGAACTCAAGCTCAGATACTTAAAGACTCCGTATTACCAAACTTACATATTCTAACAGTTAGTTCTTTACTGAAAGAAAAATCTTCTGATGGCAGTGTTTTAGGTAATGAAATTAAAAATAAGATGGATAATGGTGATTTGATTGAGGATTCAACGGTAATTTCTGTATTGAAAGAAAAAGTTGATAGTCTTGGTGACGAACAAATATTAGTTGATGGTTTCCCAAGAAGTTCTTTGCAAGCTGAGTCTCTTAAGAAGATTTTTCTAAATAAAAATTTAAACATAATCAATTTTACTGTTAGTGATGAGGAGCTTTTAACTCGTATTAAAAAAAGATCTCAAGAAGAATCAAGAGCTGATGATAAGGTATTTGATAAGCGATTATCAATTTATAAAAAATCTCACAATCAGATTATTGAGTCTTTGTCTAATGATAACGAGGTTATTAATATTGACGCTAATGATCAAATTGACTCTATTTCTAATAAAATTATTGAAAAACTTGGCTTAAATTGATGTATTTTATATTGACTTTTAAATACTTTTTTACTATTTTCACCCATTCAGGAGATCTCAATTGGCAAGAATAGCAGGCGTAAATTTACCAGTTAATAAACGTGCTTTAGTTTCACTAACTTATATCCATGGCATCGGGCCAAAATTCGCTTTAGATATTTTAAAAGCAAACGGTTTAGATTATACAAAAAGAATTAAAGACTTTTCTGAAGATGAAATTTCTAAAATTAGAAAATCTATTGAAGAAAGTTATACAGTTGAAGGTGACTTAAGACGTGTTGTCTCTCAAAATATTAAACGTTTAAAAGATCTTGGTTGCTATAGAGGTTTGAGGCATCGTCGTCAATTACCTACTAGAGGCCAAAGAACACATACTAACGCAAGAACAAGAAAAGGTAAGGCTGTAGCGATTGCCGGAAAGAAAAAAGTTACTAAATAAAAATGGCAAAAACAGAAAAAAAAATATCTGAAAAGAAAAAAACTAAAAAAAATTTTGGACAAAATGGTGTTGTCCATATCAAGAGTTCATTTAATAACACTATAGTAACCATATCTGATTTAAGTGGTAACGCTGTTTCATGGTCATCTAGCGGAACCATGGGCTTTAGAGGTTCAAAAAAATCTACACCTTATGCAGCTCAAATGGCTACTGATGCTGCTGGTAAAAAAGCATACGATGTTGGTCTTAGAAAACTTGATGTCCTAATGAAAGGTCCTGGGTCTGGAAGAGAGTCAGCTTTAAGGGCTTTACAAAACATTGGTTTCATTATTAATAACATTAAAGATGTTACACCGCTTCCTCATAATGGATGCAGACCAAAGAAAAAAAGAAGAGTATAGAACTTTAATAGGAGTATAAATTGATTGAAAATAATTGGATAACCCTAGTCAAACCAAACAAGGTCGACTATAAAATTAGTGAAAATAAAAAATTTGGAACTGTGGTAATTGAACCGCTTGAAAAGGGTTTTGGAACTACACTTGGCAATGCTTTAAGAAGAGTCTTGCTCTCATCATTACAAGGTACGGCAATTACATCTATCAAAATAAACGGCGTGCTTCACGAATTTTCAACTATTGAAGGCGTAAGAGAAGACGTTACCGATATTATAATGAATTTAAAAAACGTTACATTCAACTCTAAAAGTAACCATACTCAAAAACTTACTTTAAATGTCAAAGGTCCAAAAGAAGTTTTGTCATCTGATTTTGATGAAAATCCTGAAGTTGAGATAGTTGATAAAGATACTGTGATTATGAACGTTGATTCCAACAGAGAGGTTAATCTTGAAATCTTCCTAGATGTAAATAAAGGTTATATTTCTGCGGAAAAAAATAAAGATAATGAAAACAAAAGTGTTGGTCAGATTATGCTGGATGCAACCTTTAGTCCTGTAAAAAGAGTTTCCTTTAGCGTAGATAATTCTCGTATTGGTCAAGATACTGAGTTCGATAAATTAATTTTAGATATCGAAACTAACGGTACTGTTTCACCTGACGATGCTGCGGCTCTAGCAGCCAGAATTCTACAAGATCAGTTAAAACCCTTTATTAATTTTGAAGAACCAACTGAAGATGAAAGAAAAAAATTACAATCTTCAAAAGAACCACAATTCAATAAAAATTTACTTAAAAAAGTAGATGAACTTGAGCTTTCTGTAAGATCAGCTAATTGTTTAAAAAATGATAATATTTTTTATATTGGCGATTTAGTTCAAAAAACTGAAGGTGAAATGCTAAGAACACCTAATTTTGGAAGAAAGTCTCTTGATGAAATCAAAGAAGTTTTAGTATCTATGGGTTTGAATATGGGTATGGATTTACCTGGATGGCCACCAGAAAACATTGAAGAACTTTCAAAAAAATATGAGGATCCATTTAAAGTATAATGAAACACGGATTAAAGCAGCGTAAGTTAAATAGAACTTCTTCTCATAGGTTGGCTTTATTGAAAAATTTATCTATTAGTCTTATAAAACACGAAACAATTACGACAACGACTGAAAAAGCTAAAGAACTAAGACCATTTATTGAGAAACTTGTAACTAAAGCTAAAAAAGATAATCTTAGTAATAGAAAATTTATTCTATCTAAGCTTTTTAATAATAAAGAAGCTTGCCAAAAACTTTTTTCTGATATTTCAGACCAACAAAAAGATAGAAATGGCGGCTATACTCGAATTATTAAAAAGGGTAACCGTTTTGGTGATTTTGCTCATACAAGCATAATTCAATTCGTAAAAAATTAAGTTTTAAATGAAAACCTATATGGCTCTTGTTTTAGGAGCTACGATAGGATCTAGTATTCGATACCTACTATACATTTTTAATTTTTCTGCCTTTGGATTGCCTCTATCTACTATAATTGTAAACATCTTAGGGTCTTCTTTGGCAGGTTATTATTATGGAAAGTTTCAAAATACAGCCTATATATTTATTTATTTAGGAATATTTGGCAGTTTAACTACTTTATCAGCATTCAATTTAGAATTATTTGAATTATTAAATAATAAATATCTCTTCAAGGCTATTATTTATTTTTTTTTAAATATATTTCTCACATTTGTTTTTTTCTATTTGTTTCATATCATTAGTATAAAACTTGCAAATTAAAGTTAGCCAACCATTTAACCGATTAGATAAATTTATTTTTCAATATTTTGAAAATATACCTCTATCTTTAATACAAAGATTAATTAGACAATATAAAATTAAAATTAATAATAAAAAATCAAAAGCTAACTCTAAATTAAATTCAGGAGATGTTATTTATATTTATTATAATTTTCAATTTCAAGAAAAACAAAATTTTAAAATAAAAATCTCTAAGGATTTTCAAAATAAATTAAGAAAAAGAATAATTTTTGAACACAACGATTTCATCATTATTAATAAATTAAATGGATATTCTGTTCAAAAAGGTTCAAAAGTAAGCATATCCTTAAAAGATTATTATGAAAGCATTTTGGATACTACACTTTATATAGTTCATAGATTAGATAAAGACACTTCTGGTTTAATGATATTTGCTAAAAATAGAATGGCTGCAAGTTCAATTTCAAAACTTTTTTTATTAAATAAAATTCATAAATATTATTTAGCTACAACTCATAAAAGTTTTATTAAAAACTCGGGTATGTTAGAGAATGTTAATAATGAAAAAAAATTACTTAAATTATTTTATCGAAAAATTAAATCATTTGATAATAATTATTTATATATAATAAAACTTTTAACCGGAAGGAAACATCAAATTAGACTCCAATTTTATCTAAATGATAATCCTATTATTGGTGATAGAAAATTTACAAATGATAAAAAAGAGGTCTTATTACTTAGATCTATAGCTATTCATTTTTACTATTTAGATAAGTTTTATAAATTTAAATTAAATTTAAATCAAATTGATTAATTAATTCTTTTATTAATTCATTTATTATTTTTTCTTTATTAAATTTTATTTTTAATTCTTTTAAGCTGCTAATCTGTCCTGCATTTAATCCACATGGATTAATTTTTTTAAAATTTACTAAATGCAAATCAAAATTAATAGATATTCCATGATAGATCACTCCTTTAGAATATCTTAAACCTATAAAGACAATTTTTTTATTTTTTTTTGTTGTTTGATCTTTTGTCCATAGTCCTCTGTTGGTTTCTTTTATTGTAAATAATTTAATATTATTTTGTTCAAAAACTTTTATTAATAAATTTTCAATAAGATTAATGTATTCAATAATATTTAATTTCCTCTTCCTTAAATTCAAAATGGGATAAATAATTAATTGACCTGGACCGTGGTATGTAATTTTACCTCCTCTATTTATAAAAATGACTGGAATATTATTAATTTTTTTGATTTTGAATTCTTTAGGAGTTGAACTTCCCGCGGTATAGACTTTTTGATGCTCTAGAATCCAGATTTCCTCTTTTTTAATGTCTTCTGATACCTCCAAGACTTTTGAATTCATTTTATTTAGAGTTTCTTCATATTTTGCTATTCCTTTTAGTTGTTTTATTTTTAACATTGTTTATTAATTAATTTTTGTAATTGCGGACGTGGCGGAATTGGTAGACGCGCAGCGTTGAGGTCGCTGTGGGAGTATATCCTGTGGAAGTTCGAGTCTTCTCGTCCGCACCATAATTAAATTATAAATGTTAAATTTTAATAAGAAAGAATACATTCAATCTATAAAGACACTTCATCCAGCCGATCAGGCCGATAGTATTGAAAACCTTTCTCTAAAAGACCAAACCACTGTTTTAAAAAGTTCCACAAAGCACTTTCATCCTGATTTTATTGCTTATCTTAGAGATGAAACAAGAGAACAAATACTAAATCTTATTCCTAAAAAACATCTAATAAATTTGATTAAGTTTCTAGACTTGGATGATGCGGTAGAAATATTAAGCGAATTCGAAACTCAAGATCTTGTTAATACTTTATCAAATTTAGGCCAACTCCAACGATCACGAATAGAAGAAAATCTTAAATACCCCGAAGGCTCTGCGGGTAGAATAATGAATAGAGATTTTTTATCTGTTAAATCTAATTTATCTGTAGGTAGTTTAATTGATCAATTAAGAACATCAAGAAGAGGCCCTAAAGACTTTTATAATGTTTTTATTGTTGATGAAAATAATATTCCTATTGGATATGTCCCATCAGGTAGAATTTTAAGATCTAAAAGAAGTAGAAAGTTAAAAGATATGATACTAGGAAATATTCATTTAATTAAATCTTCTGAGTCAGTGGAGGATGTTGCTTATACCTTTCGGCAGTACGGATTGGTATCAGCACCTGTAGTTAATGCTGATAATCAAATATTGGGTATTATAACTGTTGATGACGTTGTTGAGATTTTGCATGAAGAAACAGAGGATGACATACAAAAATTAGGTGGATTATTTGTTAACGATTTTTATAGAGGTGCATTTAATTCTGCTTCCTCAAGATTTATTTGGCTTGGCCTAAACTTATTAACTGCAATTTTAGCCTCTTTAGTTATAGACATATACTCTGATCAACTGCAACAGATGATTGCAATAGCTGTGCTTATGCCAATAGTTGCATCAATGGGTGGTAATGCAGGAACTCAAGCCATGACTATATATGTGAGAGCTATAGCAACTAAAGATATTAATAATTCAAATTATTTTAAATTAATTATTAAAGAGTTCTTAATTGGTAGCATAAATGGGTTAGCCCTATCATTAATAATGGGGTTAATAGCTTATTTCTGGTTTGATAGCCTGGTTTTGGCTTTTGCTATTGCATTTGCAATACTTATTAATTTAGGTTTCGCTTGTTTAGTTGGTATTATAATTCCTATATCAATAAATAAGTTAAAAATTGACCCCGCTTTAGCTTCTGGAATTGTATTAACGACTTTTACAGATGTTTTTGGTTTTTTATCATTTTTATCAATCGCAACTTATATTTTAAATTTATAAATGATTAACCAGGAAATACTTAGAGAATATGACATTAGGGGAATATTTCAGAAATCTTTAACTTTAAAAGATGTTGAGTATATTTCCTTTAAATTGGCAACAATTATCAAAGAAACTCAAAGTCATCAAATTATTATTGGTCATGATGGTAGAAATTCTTCTTTAGAAATAAAAAATACTTTAATAGAAAATTTTCTTCGTTTTGGAATAGATGTTTATGATATTTCATTAACACCCACTCCAATAAGTTATTTTGCAAATAAATACTTCAAAATTCCTAATCTTATCATGATTACAGGTTCACATAATCCCAAAGAATATAACGGTTTAAAAATTATTATTGACGAAAAACCTTTTTTCGGTGACAGGATCAAAACTTTAAATCAAATTTCAAATTGTAAAGAAAGCCAATCACCTGGGAATTTATATTTTAAAAGCCCAATTGAACCTTATTCAATAGAGATATTAGATCGATTCAGAGATATTAATAAATTAAAAATTGTTTGGGATCCTGGAAATGGTGCCATTGCTCCGGTTATTCACAGGATCGTTGATACTATTGGTGGTTATAATATTATTTTAAATAGATCTATTGATGGCACGTTTCCTAATCACCACCCTGATCCAACAATAAAAAAGAATATATTTCAAATATCTGAATATATAAAAAATCATTCTTTTGATTTGGGTATTTCATTTGATGGCGATGGAGATAGGGTAGGTATAATTGATGAAAATGGTGAATTAATTTATTCAGATATAATTTTACTTTTATTAGTCCTGGATTTATACAAAGAAAAAAAAGATATAACTGCTATAGCTGATGTTAAATGTAGTAAAATTTTATTTGATACGCTTAAAAGTAAAGGAATTAATATTTTGATGTCAAAAACAGGACATTCTTTAATTAAAGAAATGATTACTAGTAAAAATGCAGATATTGCCGGAGAGATGAGCGGTCATATATTCTATAAATACCAATATTATGGATATGATGATGCAATTTTTGCCTCATTGAAGATAGTTAATCTTCTTAACAAAAGTATTGAAAAATTAAGTGAGATAACAAAACCCTATATGAAATCAGCTTCAACTCCTGAAATTAAATTGCACTGTCATGAAAATGATAAATCAGAAATATTAAGTAACGTCATAGATGAAATTAGAGTAACCTACGCTAATCAAGCTGAAATCAAAGATATTGATGGTGTGAGAGTTGAAAGTAAGGATTTTTGGTTTTTAATTAGAGCCTCAAATACTCAAAATTGTCTTGTTTTTAGGTTAGAACATTTTGATTTTGCAAATTTTAAAATAGAAATCAGTCAACTTATTGAGCTTTTAAAAAATTATAAATTAGATATATCCGAGCTAACTGACTTTAACAATACAATCTAATTTTTTCTTTTTAATTTCATCGCATAACGAATTTGCTTTAGATAAAGTTTCAATTTCAAAAAAACTTACGAAGTATTTTCCTTTTTTTTTAATATGATGATAATAATCATCAAGAAAGATTAATCTTTTAGTTAAGAATGAGATATGTTTTTTAGTATCACTTATTTTTGTAAATGAAGAAGTTTCGATAATATATCTTGTTGAAACTTTACTAGTTTTTATTATTTTTTCTTGGCTCGAAACATAATTTTTCTTATTTTGATATTTGTTCATTAAAAAATGAATTTTATTATTTCTTTCTTTAGCAGAGTTGCCGCCAAAATATACACCAAGTAAATAAGTATCATTAATTTTTGAAAGCAATGATATTTGAAAACCAGATTTCCTAATATATCCTGTTTTAAGTCCAATATATTGTTCATAATCATTCATAAGAGTATTGTGAGTCTTGTAAGTTTTTCCATTAATTGTAAATTTCTTTTTTTCAAACCTATCTAAATATTCTGGATATTTTTTAATTAATTGTGAGCTAAGTATGAAGATATCATTAGCTGATGAAAGGTTTGATTGATTTGGTAATCCATGAGGGTTTGCAAAATTTGTATTTTTTAAACCTAGCTCTTTTGCAAATAAATTCATTTTTTTAACAAAAGATGTTTCTGTTCCGGATATTTTTTCAGCTATAGCTATTGCAACATCATTAGCTGATTTGATTATCAATGCATCTATTGCTTGATCCACAGTTATGCTATCACCTTCAGGTATATTTAGCTTTGAAGGTTGTTGTTTTGTTGCTTTATTAGAAAAAACGACCTCATCACCTAAATTGAGATTGTTTTTATTTAGTTCATCAAAAATTATAAAAAGCGTCATAATTTTAGTAAGAGAAGCAGGATAATTTCTAGTATCTTTATTTACTTCAAAATAGATTTCATTTGTAAGGGGATTCCCAACTACACTAGCTATTTTCGCTATACTTAAGTGTGGTAAATTGACTATTACAAATGTAATAATTAGTATTAATTTGATCACTGTTTTTTATAATTAAAAAAATGTCACTAGGTTTTAAAATATATTCTTACTTCAATGGTAGTCTTGTTCATCAAGATTCGCTAGGTAATAAATTCTATCATGATAAAAAAAAACCTGATAAGAGATGGATTATTTATGCTGATGGATTAGGTCCTGAGTCAATTCCTACCAATTATCATAATTGGCTTCATAATACATCCGATACGCTAGATAAAAATATTCATCAATTAGATGATCTGGTCAACAACATCAAAAATCGTACCCAAAAACATATTACTACTCATAAAAAAAATGACAGTAAAGGTTATAATAGTTGGCAGCCCAAATAAAAATTGAATTAGATAGTTACTCTAAAGTTTTTCACTTAAAAATTGGTTTTCTGTTCATTTTTACCATTTTTACACTATATTTTTTATTTTCAAAAATTAACCCACCAACTAATTATTTTAAAGCTACTTTTAATTATGTTGAAGGAATTGAAATCGGATCCGATATTAAACTTGCCGGCATAGCAATTGGTAAAGTTACAAATTTTGAAATTGATAATGACTTAGTAGAAGTACTTGGTTTTATAAATCAAGATATTGATATCCCCAAGGACTCCACTGCCTCAATCAGATCTGATGGATTATTTGGTAAAAAGTCTATTCTTATAAATCCTGGCTTCGATACCCCTTTTGACTCTTCTGATAATAATATTAACTTTATAGAAACAGCCGATTCATATTCGATTGATATGTTCCTAAGATATTTGACAAATTTAAATGAATAAAAAAATAAGTTTTGAATTTATAGTCGGATTATTAATTCTGATTATTACATTTGTATCATTTTTTTATTTTGCTTTAAAAATAGACTATTTCGATAGCTCAAATAAATTCAATTTAAATTCTAAATTCTTTGATATTGGTGGTCTTACCGTTGGTGCGGATGTTAAATCTAAAGGTGTTAAAATTGGGGAAGTTATAGAAATTACTTTAGATGATGAGTCTTATATGGCTTTAGTTAAAAGCTCTCTTAATAATAATTTAAAAATTCCAATAGATTCAGAA
This sequence comes from Pelagibacteraceae bacterium, assembly GCA_008638215.1. GTDB lineage: Bacteria > Pseudomonadota > Alphaproteobacteria > HIMB59 > HIMB59 > HIMB59. The sequence continues at coordinate 8,176 of VTPN01000003.1, read as the reverse complement.
GTTAAAATTGCAAATAATGGATTTATTGGCTCTCCTTATGTTGAAATAACGATGGGAAACAATGAATTATTTTTTCAAAATAATGATATAACTGAAAATAATGTCGATGCGGTATCTCTTGAAGAGATTATTAATAATTTTATTTTTAATTAATCTTATCAATTCCCCATCTTTTGCGCAAAATCAACATAATGCAAAAATCTTAATTTTAGATAAATCTTCCTCTACTAAATATGAATTGAATTTTTCTCATAAAATTCAATTTCGTAATCTCTCATTTGAATTAATCACTTGTGAAAATATTGAATTTGATAAATATATTGATGAGATAGCATTAATTAGAATTAACCAGAGAGATGATGTATTTATTGGTTGGTTCTTTAAAATAACAGACGAATTAAATTTATACTCAAATAAAATTTATGAAGTGACTTTGACGTCTTGTTCTATTGAAAGTTAGATATATTTTTTTCAAGCCAATTTGTATTGTATTGACCGGTAGTAAAAATATCTTGCTTTAAAATCCATTTATGAAGATTAATATTGGTGTTGATACCTTCAATAATTATTTCATTTAAGGCTCTTTGCATAATAGATATAGCTTCGTTTCTATTTTCACCTCTAGAAATTAACTTTAAAATAAGACTATCGTAATGAGGGTTGACACGATAATTTGTATAAATAGCGGTATCAACTCTGACACCACGTCCTCCTGGAAGGTTGATAAATTTAATTGTCCCTGGACTGGGGGAAAAATCTTTTGCATTTTCTGCATTTATTCTACATTCAATAGTATGAAATCTTTTATCTAAATTATCTATTTCTGGTCGATAACCGGCAGCAACCATAATTTGATTTTTGACAAGATCCAAATCATATGCCTCTTCAGTAACCGGATGTTCTACTTGAAGTCTTGTATTCATCTCAATGAAATAAATTTGATTATCTTGGTATAAAAATTCCAAAGTACCAACGCCTTCATAATTAGTGGACAATAATAAGTTTTCAATATTATTTTCTAATGACGTTAAATCATTAATATTTACAAAATCTGAAGGTATTTCTTCAATAATTTTCTGATTTTTTCTTTGAATAGAACAATCTCTTTGTCCAATTATTTTTGCTATTTGATGTTTGGGGTCTGAAATTACTTGAAATTCGATATGTTTCGCATTAGTTAAAAACTTTTCCGCATACATTGTATCGTCACCAAAATAGTTTTTAGCTTCTGTTTTTAATTGAAGAAAATATTGTTGAATTTCTTTCTCGTTATAAAAAACCCTCATTCCTTTACCACCGCCCCCGTAAGCGGCTTTTATAACTACCGGGAAGCCAATAGTTTTTGAAATTTTAAGGGCATCAGAGGTGTCTTTAATATTTTTGGCATTTGGATTTCCTAAAATTGGAAGTTTATATTCATTTGCTAATTTTAATGCATTACTTTTATTCCCTAATTCTAAAATTGATTTCGATGAAGGCCCAATAAATTTAATATCATGTTTTTGTAAAATATTTGCAAATTTATCATTTTCGCTAAGGAAACCATAACCAGGATGAACGGCCTCAGCTCCAGTTATATTAATAGCACTCATGATATTAGGGATATTAAGATAGCTGCTGGAGGGAAGGGCGCCTCCAACACAAATACTCTCATCAGCTAATTTGACATGCATGGCGTCATTATCAACATCAGAATGTATTGCTACTGATTGAATACCAAGTTCTTTGCAAGCTCTAATTATTCTAACGGCAATTTCACCTCTATTAGCTATTAATATTTTTTTGAACAACTAAGAAATTTCGAATAGGGGTTGACCAAACTCAACAGCTTCACCGTTTTTTATTAAGATAGATTTAACGACCCCATCTTTATCTGATTTAATCTCATTGAAAGTTTTCATTGCTTCAATTAAACAGATCGTATCTCCTTTTTTAATTTTTTGACCATTTTTGACAAAAGGAGGAGAGCTTGGTTTGGGAGTTAGGTAAATTATGCCCACCATAGGACTATCAATGCTTTGCATGTTCGAAGTGTCATTTGCAGAAGAATTAATTGCATTATGGGGTTGGTTTGAGATTGGATTTTGAGCTATTTGAACAGAACCTAAATTATTAGATATTTCTATTGAAATATTTTTATTAGAAAATTTTAAACTTCCTAAGTTTTCATCTTTAAGCTTTTTAATAAGTAAGTTAATTGAATTTTCAGTTTTTTTATCAATCATAACTAAATATACCTCATCAAATCAAAATTTAAACTATTATCATCACAATCATTTGAATTGTTTAGCTAATTTTAGTCTTTGATTGTAATAGTTAGATTTTATATTTTTGCCATAGATATTTTTAGAATTTTTTTCAATTTGATAAAAATTTAGTTGTCCAACTAGTTGCCCATCTTTAATCATAAAGGGTGTATCATATGCTCTTAATTCTAGTACTGCAGGAACTCCTGTTGGAAGCCCAAAACCTGGATCAAAGAAACCAGCATAATGTACTCTGAAATTACCAAAACTATCTTTGAAGGGCTCTAATTCAGCCGCATTATTTTCAGGTATTACAATAAATTCTTTAGATCTCAATATGTAGAATTCATCCTTTTCTATAATAAAAGAGTTTTTTTTAGGCACTATTTCTTCCCAATATTTTTCCTTTAAATAATGGTTGATCTTAGTTAAATCAATAGATGAGGTTATTTTTTTAGCTCGATAGGCCGAAACTTTCCCTTTTTCAATTGAAACAGAAATTTTTAATTTATTTTTAATACTCTCATCAATACCTTCGAAAAATCTTACCTGATTAAGACAAATATTTTTTCTTAATTTGATGCTAAAGGATTGGGGAATAATTTCTAAATATAATTTGCCAGAATAATTATAATTAATTTCATCGTATTCAGTTCCATTTTCAGTTATTAATCGTGTAAAAATATCTAATCTTCCCGTTGTGCTTTTAGGGTTAGATTTACCTTTAATTTCTTTTGGTAAATTTAATTTTTCATTTAATTCGCATAAATAAATACAATTTTTTTCTAAAAGATATTCATTATTAAGATCAATATTAACTAAAGATAATTCTTTAATAATTTTTGAAATTTTTTGATTGTTTGGAATAAAAGAAGCCTTAATTCTATAGCATCGAGACGAAAGACTTAAGTCTAATGAAGCAGGTTGAATTTGATTTTTATTAAATGATGGAGTTGTAATGATAGAATTAAGTTTAATTAATTTTTGTATATCCTTATTAATTAAGTATGGCATTTAAATTATCTAGATTTGAAATTTTATTTTTATCATAATTATTACAATAATAATCAATTTTTTGAGTTTGATTAGTTGATTTAAAGAATTGACAAAAATAGAAATTTGAAAGATTTATATTATTTTGTAAAGCATAGTACTTACCATAAATGAAATGATAGTAGTATTCTTTCTTTAGCTTCTTGTTTTCTTTGTTTTTTTCTATTAATTCATAAAAACGAGATAAATTATTATCTATAATGTAGTTAAAATATTCTATTTTTAAAAAACTATTATCTAATTGATTGTTTATATTTCCAAGGATTTCATCATTTTGGGATTTGCTCATCCCGCTTTTATATAGCTCATAATCAATATAAGCCTTGGGGATTGATGGTTCGATTATTTCATAAACTTTACCCTTTTCTAAATCTTTAAAAAAATTATTAAAATCATTATTTTCAGAATTTTTTCCATATTTCGCCTTAATCCAATTGAACTCTGGTGAGTTAACAACCAAATCACTATTAGAAAACTCTTTGATTATATTAATTCTATCCTCATTTCTTGGATGGGTTTCAAAGTAAGAGTTCTTGTTGTCAGGTAAATTATTAATAAAATTTATTAATCCTTTTGTATTAAATTTTTTTTCTCTAATTTTCTGAATCATATAATCATCAGCTTGTATTTCAAATTTTATCGAATTATAAGAAAGGTCACCAAGTAGTTTTTGATTGATTGCAAGACTCGATGCGATACCAATACTGGGATCACCAGATATTACAGCTATTCCTAATGATAATATGTTATTCAATGAGTTTGATTTTTGAGCATCTAATAACTTTATTTTTTTTGAGGCATAGTGATTGTTAATAATATGTCCTAATTCGTGAAAAAATATTGATTTTAATGCATCTTCATCTTCAATTAATTTAATTAGTTCAGTTGTAAAATAAATATTATTCTCAATTACAAAAGCATTAGGTTTTTCATCTATAATTAAAAAACTATTAAATTTATTTTCATCTTTACTTAAATTATTAAAGTATACTTCTGCAACAGGATCCCTGATAATTTCAATTGCAAAAACTTTAAAACTTATAAAAATAAAAAAAAAATTAATTATTATTTTCAACAGTTTTTTTTTTAATTTTTCTTCTATAGGATTTTTCAGTCTTTTCTTCAATTATATTTTTTTCAATATTTTCTCTTGATTTTATATTAATTTTTTCTAGAACTTTTTGGTCAATTTCAAAAACTTTAAAACCTAGATCCTTTTCAATCTTAATAAAATTTATTTCAAAAGATAATTTTAGTGACTTGACTCTATTGGTAATTTCTTTTTCATTATCTCTATAAAATTGATCATCTATTCTGATTTCGTAAGATATATTTTCATCCAATGAATTAAGGTTTTTAATCAGAGATAATAGATTATGTATTATAATTGATTTTGTTTTTTTTAGTCCATTTCCATTACAACATTCACATTTATGATAGAAGGTTTCATAAATACTTTGCCCAATCCTTTGACGAGAAATTTCCATAAGTCCAAATTGGGAGATTTTTGTCATTTGTACTCTCGCCCTATCTTTGTAAAAAAGTTCTTTGATTTTTCTTTCAACTTTATTGTTATTACCAGAAATGCTCATATCAATAAAATCGATGACTATTAATCCCGCTATATTTCTAAGTTGTACTTGTTTGAAAATTTCATCGCAAGCTTCTAAATTTGTATTCAGAGCAGTAATTTCTATATTTTTTTCCGAAGTAGATCTCCCTGAGTTTATGTCAATACTGGTTAAAGCTTCAGTTGGGTTTATAACTAAATAACCACCTGATTTTAGGTATATATTTTCTTCACTTAGAGAATTAATGGGATTTTTAATTCCATAACTTTCAAAAAGTGGAAACTTATCTTTATACAACGTTATTTTTTTATTTTTATTTACACTAAATTCATCTTCTAATTTTTTATATTCTTTTAGAGTTTTTGAGTCAGAGAAAATAATTTCATCAACTGATCTTTGATTGAGATCTCGAGCTATTTTAATTAAGGGGGTGTCTAATTCGGATATCAATTTTGGAGCTTTTGATTTAAGAGTATCTTCTCTAATTTTTGTCCAAAGTTTTCTAAGATATGAAAAGTCAGCTATAATATCTTCATCTTCAGCAGAAATAGCGTTTGTTCTGATAATGATGGACATACCTTCAGGTAAATTAAAACCATCATGGAGTTTTTTTAATCTTTTTCTATCATTTGAATTTGATATTTTTTTAGAAACCCCACCGTTTGATGAGTTATTAGGAAGTAAAACACTGTATCTGCCAGGAAGAGAAATGAATGTTGTAATTGCAGCACCTTTATTCCCTCTTTCTTCTTTGACAATTTGAATTAGTAAAACTTGATCTTTTTTTATTACATCTTGAATTTTGTATTTTCTATAAAAAGATAAAAATTGTTTCTTAGTTTGTTTTTCATCTTCTACTTCTTCATTTTGATTATTTGAATTATCAATTATTTTTTCATTATGAGGTATTTTAAAATAACTTGGATGTATCTCATCAAATGGAAGAAATGCCTTTTTTTCAGAACCAAAATCAATAAAAGCCGCTTGTAAAGAAGGCTCTACTCTTGATACAATACCTAAATAAATGTTATTTTTTTTACTTGATATTAATTCGTCAGAATAGTCGAAATAATTGATATCTTGACCGTCTGTGGCGATGATGCATAGTTCTGAATTGATGCTTCCATCAATGAAAATTCTTTTTGACATGTGTGTAAATCCTTTTGGTATGATAAATTAATAGTAGATTGAGAATTATCTAATATGAAACTTTTTAAATTAGTTAAATACATTTTTATATTATTTGTATTAGGCGTATCAGTCATGATTATTTTCTTGTGGAATATCCAAGAAGATTTGCCTGATTCAAATATATCTGAATATTTCCCAAATGAAATAACTAAAATTTACGATAATAATTATGATTTATTGTATCATGTTGGAGCTCGAGATAGGTTTTATATCGAGTATAAAGACATACCCCCTGAGATGATTCAGGCAATTATATCCGCTGAAGATAAGACTTTTTTTGAACACCAAGGATATGACGTAGGGGGTATTATTAATGCTTTTTTAGTAAACTTTAAAAATATTTATTCCAAAAGTAACAATAACTATGTGGGTGCGTCTACAATTACCCAACAACTAGTAAAAAATATTTTACTTAATAATGATCAAACTATTACAAGAAAAGTTAAAGAATTAATACTTTCTATAAGAATTGAGAATAATTACTCTAAAGAATTTATTTTAGAATTATATTTAAATGAAATTTATTTCGGTAGAAGGTCTTATGGAATAGCGTCAGCCGCCAATAATTATTTTAATAAATCTATTTTTGACTTAGATATTCATGAATTTGCATACTTAGCAGCTTTGCCCAAGGGGCCAAATAATTATGATCCATCAAAAAACTATCAAAAAGCATTTGACCGTAGAAATTATGTTTTAAAACAAATGTTTTTAAATTCATTTCTTAGCGAAAAAGAATTAGAAATTTTTTCTAGTAAAGAAATTATCTTATCTGAAAGAAATATTAAAAAATATAATCTCGATTATAAAACTGATTATATTCTTCAACAACTCTCTCAAAATTCAATAAATTCTAATGCATTTTATATTCAATCAACAATTGATCAAAATTTACAAAATATAGCTGAAAAATCTTTATTGGATAACTTATTATTTTTTGAAAAAAAATATAAACAATGGTCCGGTAGCTATAAAGATATTGGTAAAATTCAAGAACTTAATTACTCTCCTCATTGGCTCATAGGTCAAGTTGAAAAAATTCACAAAAATAATGTTGATGTCAAATTGCTAAATACTGGAGAAATTGTAAAAATTATAGATGATTTAAATTTATTTGGTCCTAATAAACAAAAACCAACTTCCTTTTTAGGTATTAATGAATTTGTATATTTGACACTTATTAAAGATCAATATTACTTAGCGCAGGACTTGGATATTAATGGATCTGTATTAGTAATGGATCCCTTTAATGGTAACATTTTGGCCATGGTTGGAGGAACTAATTATAAAAAAAGTAATTTTAATAGATCAACTCAGGCCTTCAGGCAACCCGGATCTTCAATTAAACCCTTTATTTATGCAAGCGCATTGGAAAATAAACTGTATTTACCTAATAGTATCATTTTAGACTCAAATATTTTATTAGAGCAGGGGCCTAATTTGCCAATATGGATCCCCAAAAATTATTCCGATCAGTCATACGGTGAAATGACATTTAGAAAAGCCCTAGAAAATTCAAATAATTTAATCACATTAAAAATTGGATTAGATCTTGGCATCAATCAAATTTCAAAATTTTTTGAAAAAATAAACTTATATGAAAATGATGAAGTTAAAGATGTATATTCGTCTTTACTCGGAGCAATAGAAAATAATTTATTAAACATTACTAAAACATATTCTGTTTTTTTAAATGGTGGCTATATAGTAGAGCCAAATATAATTAAAAAAGTAGTCTCTGATCAGGGAGATCTAATTTTTAATCAAGATTACTTTTCTTGTAATTTCTGTAATTTTGAAATTTCTGATCGCTCTTATAGAAAACCTCAAATTCAAATCAATCAGGAAAGTGTTATTTCACCTCAGACTTCTTTTCAAATATTAAGTATTTTAAGAGGAGCTGTTGAGAGAGGTACGGGAAAATCATTAAATAGTATTCAGTATCCTATTGCAGGAAAAACAGGGACAACAAACGATAGCAAAGACTTATGGTTTTTTGGGTTAACGCCTAAGTTTGTAGTTGGTGTTTACGTAGGATACGATATTCCTAAAAAAATTGGATATAGAGAAACTGGATCTTCAGTTGCCTTGCCAATATTTAAAAGTTTTATGGAA
>VTPN01000043.1 GCA_008638215.1 Pelagibacteraceae bacterium | reverse complement strand
CTTTGGGCGGAATTAGCTGCAGCAAAGAAAGAAGGAAGAGGAACTGTAATATTTAACTGGACCCCTAACTTCACTGACTATGAAGGTTTCACAATGATTGAATTCCCTCCTTTTTATCAAGGCTGTCGAATTGAAGATGGTGGAACTATGGAAACTGCCGGTTGTGGATCTCCAGTAGGTTGGTTGAAAAAAGGAGCTCATATTAAGTTCCCAATTACACATCCAAAAGCTTACAAGTTCTATTCAAAGATGGGCTTCTCATCAGGTCAAATTGGTGAGATGGCAAACTACCGCGATAACTTGGGTATGAGCCATGCTGAAGCAGCAACTGCTTTTATTGAAGCTCACAGAGCTCAAATTGACGAGTGGATGAAATAATCTATTTTAATTCCCGCATTGTTAACTCAATGCGGGAGTTTTCTTTAAAAAGATTAATTAAAATAATTAAATGAGTAATACCTGTATATCTTGTAAGTCTGTTTACAAAATATTTGGAGACAATGCTCCTAAGTTATTTAAAGAGTCAAATGGCATTGTTGATCCTAATTATTTTCAATCCGAGGGATGCATTGTAGGTGTTAACAACGCTAGTTTTGAAGTCGATAATGGAGAAATTTTAGTTATTATGGGCCTTTCAGGCTCAGGAAAATCTACTTTATTGAGGTGTATTTCTAGATTGACCGAGCCTACAGCTGGTCAAATTATCCTCGATGGACATGATATGCTATCCCTTTCACCCAAAGAATTAATTGAAATTAGAAGAGAAAAAATGGGAATGGTTTTCCAAAACTTTGCTTTATTGCCTCATAAAACGGTTCTAGAAAATATAGCTTTCCCTCTTCAAGTTAAAGGAATTAACACCAAAGATAGTATTAATAAGGCATTAGAAATGACCGAACTTGTTGGGTTAAAAGGCAGAGAAAATTATTTTCCAAGGGAACTGTCTGGAGGTCAACAACAAAGAGTTGGAATAGCAAGATCTTTAGCGGTTGAGCCAGGTATTTGGTTCCTCGATGAACCGTTTTCAGCATTAGATCCATTGATTAGAAAAGAAATGCAAGATGAGTTTATCCGTCTTCAGTCTGTATTAAATAAAACTATCTTATTCGTAACTCATGATTTTGATGAAGCTCTACGTTTAGCAGATAGAATAGCAATTATGAAGGAGGGTGTTATTGAGCAATTAGATACTCCCGCTAATATAGTTTTAAATCCAGCAACCGATTACATTAAAAAATTTACTCAAGACGTACCAAGAGAAAAAGTATTAAAAATTGAGGATGTAATGTTCAAAAATAATATAGACTCAAAAGTCTCAATTAGTATTTCTAAAGACGATCTTATCGAAAAAGTTGCTGAAAAAATTCTTAGTTGTGATACCGCAGTTAATGTAGTTGATCCAAAGAATAATAACGTTGTTGGGTCAATCGATGCTCAAAAAATCATCAAGGTTATATTCAGTGAAAACAAACAGCATTAAATCCTCAAAAAATTTTCAATTTTTAATTCTTTTAATAATTTTTTTAGTTTTATATTTTGTAGTCCCACATTCAGAGACAAATTATTTATGGAGGTTGCCTTCAATACTTAGTGAATTCCCTTTGTGGATAAACGATATAATTTATAAGTCTTTATATGTGTGGCTTCCAATTGAAGTTTACGACCCTGTCTTTGAAATGTATGAGAAAAAAGCTACATTCAGAGAAATCACAAAATTTTTATCACAAATCTTAAACATCCTGGTTCAATTATTTAGGGACATATTATTGGGCGGAACCAAAACCATTAAATTAATTTTAGGAGATAGTTTCGTATCAAAGCAAAATTTATTTATACCAGCCACTCCTTGGCCAGCTTTGGTGTGTGGAGTTGCTCTGATTGGTTATAAGTTGGGAGGTAGAAACTTAGCATTGCTTGGGGGTATTTCTGCTTTGTATATTGCAATTTTCGGCCAATGGACTCCATCTGTGCAAACATTTTCTTTTATTTTGCTTACTACGCCTATTTGTTTTCTTTTAGGATTGTCTTTGGGTATTTGGGGATATTTAAACAAAAAAGTCGAAACTTCCTTACAGCCTTTGCTAAATATAATGCAAACGATGCCACAGTTTGCTTATTTGGTGCCAATCATAGCTCTTTTTGGATTAGGTGATCATGCGGGTTCAATCGCAACTATCATTATTGCTACCCCCCCTATGATTAGGAACACAATCTTAGGACTTAAAAAGATACCAGCCGAAGTAGTAGAAGCTGGTATAATGAGTGGTTGCACTAAGTTTCAACTTTTATTCAAAGTTCTTATTCCTACGGCTAGAACCGATATTTTAAACGGAGTAAATACTGTGATTATGCAGTGTTTAGCTATGACTGTAATAGCTTCGTTTGTTGGAGCAAAGGGTTTAGGATTAGATTTGAAAATTGCTCTAAATTCATTGCAAATTGGAAGAGCATCTGAAGCTGGATTGTGTATTGTTTTAATTGCTGTAGTTCTTGACAGATACTCCAAGGCTTGGGCCGCAAAACAAAGAGACTACTTTGAAAATTTAAATTTTTATGAAAAAAACAAATATGTTATTTTCTTTGTATTAGCTATTATTGCATTTTCATTCCTTTCTTTTATCGGAGGTTCTTTTTTTGATAAAATAAATTATTTTCATTATATCCCCCCTGAAAAAGGCCTAACTATTGCTACTAAAATTGATGGAATTGTTGATTGGGTTTGGGATACATTTTTTTATTCATTAAATATTTTTAACAAGTTTGTCTTAACTAATATTTTGGGCCCCATGAAACATAGTTTTTTAAATATGCCAGTATTTGCAACATTCATTTTAGTTATGGGTGCAGCATATATTGTAAGCGGGGTAAGATCTTCAATTATTGTTGGATGTATGTTGCTTTTTATCGCATTATCTGAATATTGGGATAGAGCCTTAATCACAGCATATATGGCAACCTTTGCCGTCTTAGCTTCTGCATTAAATGGAATAATCATAGGTTCTTTAGCTTCTCAAAGTGAAAGAGCCTCCAGAATTACACTTTCCGTTTGTGATTTTTTTGAAACATTTCCATCATTTATTTATTTAATCCCAGTTATCTTTTTATTTAATATTACTGACACCTCTGTTTTAATTGCTGCCATAATTTACGCTACTGTTCCAGCCACGCGATATACAGTTTGGGGTTTTAAAAGTGTACCCCTAGAGTTGCATGAAGCTGGAGATATGTCAGGTGTTTCAAAAAGACAAAAATGGATAAATATAGAACTTCCTTTAGCCATTCCACATATTTTGTTGGGTATTAATCAAACAGTTGTCTTTGCATTGCAAATGGTCATTCTTGGAGCTCTTATAGGTACGGATGATCTAGGACAAATGATTTTTGCGGCTTTATCTAGGAGTGATGGTGCTGGAATATCAGTTACGTTAGGTTTATTTGTTTCATTCATGGCTATAAGCGTTGATATCATTATTAGAAAATGGGCTGAGGAAAGAAAAAAAATTCTTGGCATTGTTTAGATGCTTAAATTTTATTACCTATCGTTAGCTATTTTATTTGAGGTTGCTGGAACAATTTCTTTAAAGCTATCAAATGGATATACAAAAATTTTTCCAACAATAGTCATGGCCTTAAGCTATGCGATTTGTTTTTTCTTTCTATCAAAATGTTTAAATGAATTTAATTCTATTGGTTTCGTGTATGCTATTTGGTCTGGAGTTGGGATAGTTTTAATTTCTTTATTAGGAGTATTCTTCTTTAATAATATAGTTGATATTTCAGGTATATTGGGACTGTCTCTAATTATAGCTGGAGCAATTATATTGAATTTATTTTCTAAAATGTCTCAATAATGATCATCCCAAGAGTAACTAAACCTTATGAACCTGGATTGCCAGCTCTAGGCAATGATTTAGAAAATTATTTAGTATCAGCCGGTGGATCGGTCACTATTAAATTAGAGCCAGGTGATAAATTCAAAATTATTAATTTAGAAGGCCTTCAGCAGGCTGAACTGGTTGTATTCAATTCAAAGGGTGAATGTAGTTTATCACCATTAAGCTTGAAAAGTGAACATAAAGGCGAACTTACTAAAAAAATTTTAACAAGCAATGAAGAGTCTGCACAAATAGCTTTTTCAAAATTAAAAAGACTAGGACATGAGGTTAACTCTATTAATCAATCTATTCTCGTCTTTTCAAATCAAGCTCAAGCAAATAGTATTGAGGAGTTTGAGTCCAATGACTCATCAATTTGCATTATTTCAGCTCCTGGAGAAACTGAAATAACACACGAAAATATTCCCGCTTCAGAATTGAGAATTATAGTTCAAAGATCTAGAAAAAGAGAAGAGGGGGAGTTTTTATTACCCGATCCTTTAATGGATCCTGTCGAGGAAATTTTTGTAAATCGTTATACGGCAATGTCATATGAAGTTAAAGAAGGTGACTTTATTCAAATAATAGACATCTATGGAAGGCAGTGCTCTGATTTTATGGCTTTTGATGCTGACAAACTTCAGAAAGGCCAAGAACTTGCAATCGATACCACTAACAGTAGATATTTGATGGGTTCAGCGTTTCCTATGCCTGGACTCCACTCTAAATATTATGATGAAAATCAATTCCCAATGGTGGAGGTTTATAGGGATACCGTAGGAAGACATGACACTTTTGGAACAGCCTGCACCTCAAAATTTTACGATGACTTAGGTTATTTTGGTCACCCAAATTGCTCTGATAACTTTAATAGAGTCCTCGATAAATTTACTTTAAGAAAAAGATTAGGCTGGAATGCCATAAACTTATTTTATAACACGGCAATTGATGCAAATAATTCTTTGATTTTTGACGAGCCCTGGTCCAGGCCAGGTGACTATGTAATGTTTAAAGCATTAAAAAACTTAGTTTGTGTATCTTCAGCATGCCCTGATGATGTGGATGCGGCAAACGGATGGAATCCAACAGACATATTTGTTAGAGTTTACAGGCCCAATAAGCCTTTTAGTAAAGGAGTAGCGTATAGAATGAAAGCAGATTCAGAACCAAAATTAACCAAAGAAACTGGGTTTCACCCAAGAGTTGCCGCATTAACCGAAAATATAGTTGAGTACAAAGGTTTTTGGCTTGCATCTAACTTTAACAATTATGGTGCTTTGCAAGAATACGAGGCCTGTCGGGAAAGAGCTATTATTATGGACTTGTCCGCACTTCGAAAATTTGAAGTTAGAGGCCCTGATGCAGAAGAGTTACTTCAAAGAACTTGTACTCGAAATATAAGAAAGCTTTCTGTAGGACAAGTTGTTTATACCGCAATGTGTTATGACCATGGCGGCATGTTGGACGATGGCACTGTTTTTAAAATGACCCATGATAATTTTAGATGGATTTGTGGTGATGAGTATTGTGGTGAGTGGTTAAGAAGTAAAGCTAAAGAAATGGGTTTAAAAGTTTGGATTAAATCATCTACAGATAATCTCCATAATGTTTCCGTCCAAGGACCCAAGAGTAGAGAAATTCTTAAAAAGATTGTTTGGACGCCACCTCATCAAACTACTTTAGAGGATTTAGAATGGTTTAGATTTACTGTCGGTCGTCTTCATACGCTTGATGGAATCCCGATCATGGTATCAAGAACTGGTTATACGGGGGAACTAGGTTATGAAATCTTTTGTCATCCAAGTAAGGCTGCAGAAATTTGGGATGCAGTGATGGAAGCAGGAAAAGAATTTGATATTGCTCCTATGGGTCTTGATGCTCTAGATTTGGTGAGAATTGAAGCTGGATTAATCTTTGCTAATTATGAATTTGACGATCAAACAGATCCTTTTGAAGCAGGAATAGGGTTTACGGTTCCATTAAAATCAAAAGAGGATGACTTTATTGGTAAAGATAATTTAATTAAAAGAAAAGCTAATCCACAAAGAAAATTAGTCGGGCTTGAAATTGAAGGCAATGAAATTTGTGGTCATGGTGATTGTGTTCACCCTTCTGGAAATGGTCGTGAGCAAATTGGCATTATTACCAGTGGAATGAAATCACCTGTTCTTAATAAAAATATAGCTCTTTGTCGAATGAATATTAATTATTGTGAATTAGATACAGAAGTCGAAATCGGAAAGCTTGATGGTCATCAAAAAAGAATTAAAGCAAAAGTAGTTTCATTTCCTTTTTACGATCCAACTAAATCAAGAGTAAGAGCATAAAGTTAGTTATCTGATATTTCTTTTTCTTTCTTTATCCACTCAATAAATTTTTTTACTTGAGGTTTGTCGAGAGATTTCTCAGTCATCACTAGGTCATATCTTAAGTTTGTTTTGACAGTTATATCAAAAGGATCAATTAAAAGTTTCTTTTTGAGTAAATCTTTTAGTATGGGCTTGCTTCCCAAAATGAACCCTTGGCCGGCTATGGCACATTGTAAGGCTAAGTTATAATCATTAAATATTGGACCGTAAGTTAATTTAGAAAAATCGGAAAATTTTAATTCTTGAAGCCAAGTTTTCCAATCCATACATTTCTTGGTATTGACTGACCACTCAAATAGAGAAAGATCCCACCTTAAAAGAGGAAATTTTTTAATTTCAAATATATTTATTGGCTTACTCAAATTTTTTATTAGCGCTGGACTACAATATGCGCAGGAATATTCGTCATAGAGTTTATGAACAATTTCATTGTTCTTATATTCAGTTACACCAAATCTAATTGCTAAATCAACAGCATCTTTATCCAAGTCAACCAAGTTAGTAGATGAGTCTATAAGAACATCAATATTTGGATTTATTTTTTTAAAATTATTTAGCTTTGGTACTAGCCACGCAGAGGCAAAAGATGGATCAGAGGATATGACTAAACTTTTATTATTTTTCTTTGATTTTAATCTATTAACAGTTCGTTCTATTTGTTTAAACGATATAGATAGTTCTTCAAAACCAATGTCTCCAATTTGTGTAATTTTTAAATTTGTTCCTCTTCCTGTAAATAATTTTTCTCCAATTGTTAATTCTAATTTTTCTACTAATTGCTGTACGGCTGCTGTAGTAACTCCTAATTCTTCAGCGGCCTTTCTATAACTTTTATGTCTAGCGGTAACTTCAAACGCTCTTAGTGAATTTAATGATGGAAGCCATTTAGACATTTTTAGTTTTTCTAAAAATTTATTTAGATCATATGTATTTTAGTTTTATTAAAATATTATATGGTTAATTAATAATTTTAACTATTTTTTTTTAGAATTTCTAAAAATTTATTAAGGAGCAAATGAATGACTCAAAAAAATGATTTTGTAGGTAAAGAAGCCACTTTCGTCAGCAAATCAACAACATTACCGGTTGGCATGAAAAGATTTGATAAAGGGCCATATTTTGATTTTTATCATAAGGAAGATAATCTATACGGTGTTTATGCTGAACGTTTTTATCCAATATCGCTAGGCAATGATACGGAGGAAATGTATTGGAATCTGAGAAGAAAAGCTGTTATGTACGATACTCCAGAAAAGCCTATTCAAATAGAAGGCCCTCAAGCGGGAGAGTTTTTAGACAAAGTATTTAGTAGAAAAATTTCTACAATGAGTATTGGAAGGGGTAGATATGCCATAGCATGCTATGAAGATGGTGGAATTTTTATAGATGGAGTCTTTTTTCGGTTAGAAGAAAATAAGTTTTGGTATGTTCAACCCGATGGCCCTCTAGAAACTTGGCTTAAAGCTCATC
>VTPN01000002.1 GCA_008638215.1 Pelagibacteraceae bacterium | reverse complement strand
AAAAACGTTAAAAATAATGTCCCCAACATAGATCAAGCTGTCATTTCTGTTCATTGTCACAACGATCTTGGTTTAGCAGTTGCAAATTCTTTAAACGCCGTTGAGCATGGAGCTAGACAAATTGAGTGTACCATCAATGGCCTAGGAGAAAGAGCCGGAAACGCAGCACTTGAAGAAGTTGTGATGGCCATGAAAGTAAGATCTGATTTGTTAAGTGTTCATACAAATATCAACACTGAAGTTATATCCAAAACATCTAAACTTGTATCTTCGATTACCGGATTCCCAGTTCAACCTAACAAGGCCATTGTTGGAGCTAATGCTTTTGCTCATGAGTCAGGTATTCACCAAGATGGTGTTCTTAAAAATGTAGAAACCTATGAAATTATGTCACCTGAGTCTATCGGTTTAAAAAAATCAAGTTTAGTTTTGGGTAAGCATTCAGGTAAACATGCATTTAAAGAAAAATTAAAAATATTAGGATATGATGTAGGAGATAATTATCTCAATGAAATCTTTGACAAATTCAAACTCTTGGCCGACAAGAAAAAAGATGTTTATGATGAGGATATAATAGCCTTAGTCGATGATACTCATATCAACCAAATAAATACACTTAAGTTGCTTAATTTAAGCATAATGTCTGGAACCAATTCCAAACACATCGCATCTCTGGAGCTAGAGTTTAAAACGGAGGTCAAAGAGATCAGTGGATCTGGCAATGGGCCTGTTGATGCAGTTTTTAGTTGTATTTCAAAGGTAGTTGGTTTTTCTCCCAAACTTAAATTATATAATATTAATGCTATTACTCCTGACTCAGATGCCCAAGGTGAGGTAGCAGTAAAACTTGAACATTTTAATAAAGAGTTTATTGGAAAAGCCTCTGATATCGATATAATTGTTGCTTCAGCAAAATCCTATATAAATGCTATTAATAAAATATTAAACTTCGAAAAGAATTCTAATATGCAAGAGGGTGTTTCTGAAATCAGTATTTCAAACATGAAAGGTATTTAATGTTTAAATTTTTAAGTTCATTTTTAAGTGAAGACATGGGCCTTGACCTTGGCACAGCTAATACCTTGGTCTACGTAAAAGGAAAAGGTATTATCCTAAATGAACCCTCTGTGGTAGCTATAGCTACTGACTCAAAAAATAATAAATCTGTCTTAGCTGTTGGAACTGAGGCTAAATTAATGCTGGGAAGAACCCCAGGCTCTATTCAGGCAATTCGCCCAATGAAGGATGGTGTTATTGCTGATTTTGATATTGCTGAGTCAATGATCAAACACTTTATTAAAAAGATCCATAAAAAAAGTTTTTTTGCAAATCCTAATATAGTTATTTGCGTTCCTTCAGGCGCTACTAATGTTGAAAGAAGAGCAATTAAAGAGTCAGCAGAAGCAGCAGGTGCAAAAAAAGTTTATTTGATTGAAGAGCCTGTCGCGGCAGCTATCGGAGCAGGGCTTCCTATCTCCGAACCTTCGGGCTCCATGGTTGTTGATATTGGCGGAGGAACCACTGAGATTGCAGTTTTATCATTAGGGGGAGTTGTTCACGCAAGTAGTATTAAAGTAGGTGGGGACACTTGGGATGATGCGATAGTAAATTTTATGAGAAGCGTCCATAAACTAGCTATTGGAGAGTCAACTGCAGAAAAAATAAAAAAAGAAATTGGCTGTGCGGGCATCCCTGAAAACGGTGATGGTAAAACATTAACTGTAAAAGGAAGAGATTTAATTAATGGACTGCCCCGTGAAGTTACTATTTCAGAAAGACAAGTTGCTGAAGCTCTATCTGACTCACTTTCTCAAATTATAACGGCCCTCAAGAGGGCATTAGAGGTAATTCCTCCAGAATTGGCGGCAGATATTGTTGATACAGGTATCATGCTGACCGGAGGGGGTGCTTTACTCCAACGCCTAGATGAGGCTATCCGTGTTACTACTGGATTACCTGTATCTATTGCAGATGATCCTCTTACTTGTGTTGCGAGAGGAACGGGTATGGCGCTTGAAGAAAATCATCGGCATCAAGATGTTTTCTTAAGTGATTAATAATAAAAAAGTCTTTTTAACTTATACTCTTATTTTCTTTGTCTTTTTGACTTTCTTACTATTTCCCAAGTACCAAGATAACACAAAACTTTATTCTTTTTTTATCAAAGAAAAATTGGAAAAGCCTTTTAGTTTTATTGGTTTTAAAATAACTAATTTTATCTCATTATTGGAGTCTAACAAAGAAAACATAAAAAAAATAACCCAATTAGAAACAGAAAACAAATACCTCATTAATATTAATAATTATCTTAAGACAATTGCCTCCAAATACTCTGATCAATATAATATCTTTCATGAAAACTACCCTACAATTCCAATATCTATTGGGGCATCAATAATTGGAAATAAAAACTTATTATTAAATAAAAGTTTTATAATTAACAAAGGTAGTTTAAATGGAGTAAATATTGGTAATTACGTAATAGATGGGATTAATGTAGTTGGGCGTATTAAATCTATTACTAATTATAATGCGGAAGTCGTTACAGTTACTAGCAATGATTACGGAGATGAAGTTTTTATAGATAACCAATTATTTATAGTTTCTGGAACAAACAATAATTATTTAAGTTTTCTTAGGCAAAAAAATGATATTGAAGAAATAAGTTTCAAAAAAAATCTAAAAGTATTTATAAAAAATGAATTTGTTGACTTAACTTTAGGTAAAATTGATTTTATTAACAAACAGCCTGTAGTGATTGTTCCACAAATTATTGATTTGGATAATTTAAGAGTCTTAATTGATGGTTAGAATATTTTTAATTATAGTCTGTTTTCTTATTTATGGAAATTTCAATTATGTCATTGATAATTTTGTAATTTTTACATTGATAAATTTGGCTTTTTATTCATTTTTAAAGGAAAAAAATTTAAAATTATTTGATTTCATAATTTTTATTTCAACTTCGTATCTGATTGAAATATTTTTAGGACTTCCTCTTTTTGTTTCTGTTGTAGCTCTTTCGATACCCTTGTTACTATTAAGTTCCATAATAAATAATTTTTTTGTTCACTTTTCAATTATTTCTATTTTTATTTTTATATTAAGTTTAATTACACATTATTTTCTACAGCCAGAGAATTTTACAATAATGAAATTTGAAGATTATTTTCTATATTTATTATTTTTTATTTTCTTGGTTATCAGTTTGAGATTAGATGGAAAAGAACAAGACTAGTCAAGATAGTATAAAAATCTTTAATCGTAGATCATTCATTATTACTTTTATTGGTTTGATTATTAGTTTGATTATTGCAATAAGACTTTTTTCATTACAAATAATTAATAATAGTTTTTATAAAAAAAAATCTGTTGAAAATAAAGTTTCAATAAAATCTACACCACCACTTAGGGGAGATATTTTTGATAATCAAAAAAATTTGGTTGCGGCAAATTCATCTTTTTATGAATTTGCAATTTACAAAAACCTTAATAAATTTTTCTTAAAAGAAGTTAATCAATTAAATTCTTTGATTGATCTTGATTTAAACATACCTAATATTTCAAAACAACTTCAATCCTTTAATTCCTATATACCCTTTATCTTGTCAAGAGCTAATTGGGAGCAAATTGTAAAATTTGAAAAAAATAAATTTCTTTTTACATCAATAAAAATTATCGAGTCTAAAAAAAGATATTATCCTTATAAAAATTTGTCTCAAATAATTGGATATATTGGCAAATCTTCTGATAGTTCTGAATTATATCCCCAAGGTATTTTTCATCTAGAAAAAACCTTTGATGATCATTTGCGTGGAAAACCTGGAAAAATTTTTAATGAAGTGAATTCTCGTGGAAAAATTATAAGAGAAATTGCAATAGAAGAACCTATCAAAGGTAAATCTTTGAATTTGACTATAAATTTAAAACTTCAAAACTTTGCCCAATCAATTCTTCCTTCATCAAATAAAGGCTCTATTGTTGTCTTGAATAGGTCTGATGGGTCAATTCTTTCAATGAATTCTAACCCAACTTATGATGCACAGTTATTTGAAGACCGTAATAATGACGCTATTAATTCTTTTTTCAACGATTCTGACAAACCTTTATTAAACAGAGCTTTTAACGGTTTTTATCCTCCTGGATCTGTGTTTAAACCCGTTCCGGCACTATTAGGTTTAAAAAAAAATATCTTAAATGAAAATACAGAAATAATTTGCAACGGATTTACTTCATTAGCGGATAGAAACTATTATTGTTGGAAGAAGGGAGGGCATGGAAGAGTAGATCTAAAAAAAGCAATTAAAGAATCTTGTGATTGTTATTTTTATGAACTTGCCAAGCAAATAAACATCGATGATTTATCAGATTTTGCCAATTCTTTAGGTTTAAACATGATTTATAATATTGGACTGTCTAATGCTCAAAAGGGTTTAATACCAAATAAAAAATGGAAAAAAACATATTTGGACCAAGGGTGGTATCAAGGTGAAACTTTGATATCATGTATTGGTCAAGGCTATAACTTAACTTCCCCTTTACAATTAGCTAATCTTTATTCTGCTTTAATCAATGGTGGAAAATTTCCTTATCCAAGGTTGGTCAAAGAAGAACCTATTACGTATTTAGGGGAGGAGCTCAATCCCAAACATCAAAAAGTTATCTTAAATGCGCTGAAAGCTGCCGTCCAAGAACCTTCAGGAACTGCATATAAATTAAATATAGAGAACCCTAGTTTTGTTAAGATAGGCGGTAAAACAGGAACCTCTCAAGTGGTGAGAATAAAAGAGGAAGACAGAGAAGATGATCTCTATAAAACAAAGGAAACTGAAGATAGGTTTAAAGACCATTCGGTTTTTGTTGGGTATGCTCCAATTGAAGATCCGAAATATATAGCTTCTGTGATTATTGAGAATGGAGGGTCGGGTTCTGCTGTTGCGGCCCCAATAGCTCACAAAGTATTAAATTTTGCATATCAAGAAAATGTTTAAAGATTTCAAATCGTTACTCAATATAAATTGGATATATTTTTTTCTTTTACTAATAATTTTTTGGATCGGTGAAATTAACCTCTATTCTGCCGCAGGAGGTAAACTCGATCCTTGGGCTATAGATCAATTAAAAAGATTTATTTATTTTTTGCCCATTGTGTTCTTTGTTTTACTGCTCCAGCCAAAATTTATTTTTAATATTGCGGAGCTAATTCTCATAGCTGTCATATTGGGATTATTAATTACTCTTTTATTTGGTTACACCGGAATGGGAGCTAAAAGATGGATTAGGGTAGGCGGTTTGAATTTACAAGTATCAGAATTTGCCAAAATCTCTTTAGTGATTTTTATGGCTAAATATTTTCATAAGCTAAATGCTCAAAAAACAATTGGGATAATGAGGGCCACTATCCCCTTGTTTGTCTCTCTTGCTTTATTTTTATTGGTGGCAGTGCAACCTGATCTTGGAACCGCTTTAATTGTTCTAATCCTTGGTTTAGTAGCTATTTTTTATGCAGGGATAAAATTGATATACCCTTTTCTCTCTTTTATAGCGATAGTTTTAATTAGCCCATTTTTATGGAATTTATTAAAACCCTATCAACAAAATAGAATTAAGATTTTTTTGAATCCCGATTTAGACCCCTTAGGACAAGGCTATCATATTATTCAATCAAAAATAGCCATTGGATCGGGTGGGTTAAATGGAAATGGATTTCTTGAAGGATCACAAAGTAGCTTAGATTTTCTTCCTGAAAAAGAAACAGATTTTGTTTTTGCAATTTTCTCAGAGCAATTTGGTTTTTCAGGATCGTTGCTGTTAATTTTAATATTTCTAATTTTTTTTTTAATACCTGTTTTTAAAACTTTTAAATTAACTCAAGTATTTAGCAAAATTATGCTATTTATTTTATCATTTAAAATATTTCTAGAATTTTTGATTAATGTTTCAATGACCATCGGTTTGGTTCCCGTTGTTGGAGTAGCTTTGCCTTTTATGTCTTACGGGGGTAGTTCGCTCTTGAGTAATATGATTATTTGTGCATTATTGATGAATTTGATGTCAGTAGAAGAGAAAAAGCGGATGTTTTCATGAGTAAATTAGTAAAACGCCCATGGGGTTCTTACACAGTCTTAGCGAAATCAAAAGATTTTCTTTTAAAAAAGATTACCGTTCTTCCTGAAGGGGTACTTTCATATCAATCACATAATTATCGTTCAGAGCATTGGATTGTCATTGAGGGTAAAGCGACAGTTATCATCAATAACAGAACTTATTACAAATCTGAAAATGAAAATATATTTATTCCCAAAAAAGCAAAACATAGAGTATTAAATGAAAGTGCAAAAAAAAAGCTAGTTATTATTGAAGTACAAACGGGATCAAAATTTTTGGAAAGTGATATCAAAAGATATTCGGACATATATGGAAGAAGCAATTAAGTGAAAATTTTAGCTGAAATTTCAGTAGGTGAGCTATTTGATAAAATAACAATATTGAATATAAAAACTAAAAAAATTCATAACTCAGAAAAGCTTAATAATATAAAAAAAGAGCTGAGCTTTCTTAATCATCAAGCCTTGAGTATTAATGTCAAAGATCAGGCATTATTGAATCACAATATAGAAAAACTCCAATTAATTAATGAGGAGTTATGGGATATTGAAAATAATAAAAGAGAGTGTGAAGCGAATAAAGATTTTGGAGAAAAATTTATAGAATTATCAAGAGATGTTCATTTTAAGAATGATATTCGCGCAAAAATAAAAAAAGAAATTAATCTTTTGACAGACTCCTCAGTAATAGAAGAGAAGGAATACTCTAGGTATTAACTCTAAAAAGACTAATTAATTTATCTTTCATTTTCGATCTACCATCTAAAAAAGCCAGTTCTAACAAAACAATAACCCCTTGTATATTTGCTTTTATTTTTTTCACTAGCTTTATTGATGCCTGGATAGTTCCACTAGTTGCAAAAATATCATCTATAATTACCACTTTATCGTTTTTATCCAGCATATCTTTTTGAATTTCTAATTGGTTATTTCCATATTCAAGATTGTAGTCGATGGAGAATGTCTTCCCAGGTAGTTTCCCCTTTTTTCTAATCATCACTAATTTAAGTTTTAGTTTGTATGCAACAGCAGCGGCAAATATAAAACCTCGGGAGTCGATACCTACAATTGTATTAGCCTTCAATTTTTTTACTTCAATTGCCATTTTGTTTACAATTTTATTAAACTCTTTTGGGACAGCTAGTATTGATGAAATATCATAAAAAGCGATACCTTTTTTGGGAAAGTCTTTTATAATCCTGATACTTTTAGGTGCAGTTTTCATGAAGAGACAGATTAAATCAGTATTTAATAAAAAAAACAAAAAGAAAATTATTTGTTTAACTTCTTATAGTTATAATTTTACAAAAATTATTGATGATTTAGTTGACGTAATACTTGTCGGCGATTCTATGGGGATGGTTCTATATGGTATGGATAATACAAGAGATATAGATGACGAAATCATGATTAGACATGCCTCGGCTGTTAAAAAAGCATCCAAAAACTCTCTAGTTTTTTTTGATCTTCCATATTCAAAAAAATTTTCTGAAGAAAATATCATTAAACGATGTAAAAATATCTTTAACCATACAAAATGTGATGGTGTGAAAATAGAAGGTAATTCTGAATTAGCAGACGTTATTAAGTATTTAAAAAAAATGAATATTCCAGTTATGGCTCACGTTGGTCTTCAACCACAAAAATTTTCTTCTTCTAGTAAATTCAAAATATATGGAAGAAACCATGATGACTTAAAAAATATTTTAAATGATTGTATGATATTAGAAAAAGCCGGCGCTGTTTCCCTATTGTTAGAGGGAATGCTTACAAAAATTGCCAAGCAAATAACTTTATCATCAACAATACCAACAATAGGAATAGGCGCCTCAGAGTATTGTGATGGTCAGATCTTAGTATCCGAAGATATGTTAGGGATGTTTACTGAATACCACCCCAAGTTTGTAAAAAAATATGCAAAGTTATCTTCAAATATTCAAAAAGCGATTAGAAGATATAGTAAAGAGGTAAATAATTACAAATTTCCAAACAAAAAATTCAGATATGATTAATTTTGTCTTTCAATGGAGCTAACCATTAATTCTTTTAAAAGTTTTGATTGTTTGTTGTTAAAGCCATTTAAAATAATCTCTGATTTCTTTTGAAATTTTCTAGCGTACTCTATGCAATATTCTTTAATTCCAAAGCTTTCTAACTGGCTCATAGTAAAATTTAAATCTTTTTGATTTCTAGTTTTTTTCATAAAAATTCTTTTTAATTTTAAACGGTTATTTTTAGAAACTTTTTCTAATAAAATAATAATGGGAAGTGTAATTTTTCCTTCCATAAAATCTTTACCGATTTCTTTACCCGTTTGAATATCACCAAAGTAATCTAAAATATCATCAGTAATTTGAAAAATTATTCCAAAATTTATTCCTAATTTATAAAGGTTATTAACTATTTGAGATTTCTTATCTTCAAGAATAGCTGGAATCTTGAAAGCCGCACCAAAAAGTTCCGCTGTTTTTAATGAGATAATTTCAATATAATCACTAGATTTTAAATTGATATTTTTTTCATTTGATAATTGCAAAAATTCTCCTTCAGAAATTTTACTACTAACTTCAGACAAGTGTTCCATTGCCTTTAAAGAATTAGCCTTTGTCATTAATTGAAATGATTTTGAAAACATAAAGTCTCCTAGCAGAATACTAAACTTATTATCCCATATTTCATTTATACTTTTTTGACCTCTTCTAATAATACCTTTGTCGACAACATCATCATGCAATAGGGTAGCTGCATGAATAAACTCTATAGCAGCTGACATGTAGATATCCGTTTTTAATTGAGAATAGTCTTTGTTAATCATCTTACTAGATAATAGGCATAATACTGGTCGAAGCTGTTTTCCTCTTTGTTTGAAAAAATATTGCCCTAGCTTGGGAATAATTGGAATATCACTGATCAAATAATGATCAATGATATTGTTAGTTTTTTTCAACTTTCCTTGTATCTCTTTATGGATTGACTGTATAATTTTGTTAAATGTAATTTCGGACATCTTTTATGAGTTTATACACTAAAGATCACTTACTAGAGAATAAAATTGTTTATTTCCAACCACAAAGGGGATATCGGAGTGGTATAGAGCCTATTATTTTAGCCGCTCAAGCTAATCACAAAGATAAATTAATCTTAGATCTAGGATCTGGGTGTGGTCCAATTACTTTAATTTTAGCATATAGACTTCCTCATTCTAAAATTATTGGTCTAGAAAATAATAAATTTCATCTTGAGTTATCACATAAAAGTAAGCTTGAGAATAAATTATATAATGCCGAATTCAAAAATGAAGATGTATGTTTTTTAAATCAAAAATATGTGAAGTATTTTGATTTGGTTCTTTCTAACCCACCTTTTTTTTTTGAAAATCAAGTAATTAAATCTAAAAATGATTCAATAAATAATGCAAAATATATTTCAAAGGAAAAATCTGAAAAATGGTTTCAAAATTTAATTCTTTACATGAGCGATAGTGGGAGAGCTCTAATTATAAATCGTTTTGAAAATATTGAGTTTATGCTAAAAATTTTTAGACTTTTTAATTTATTAGTTGAAATTACTCCTATTTTGTCATTCAAAGACACTAAACCCAAAAATGTTCTTATATCATTGAAGAAAAACAAGAAATATGTAGAAAAAACTAAAAATGAAATTATTATTCATTCAAATTCATCAAAATATTCAAAACAAGTAGAGGATTGGTTTAGATAATGTTTTCAAGTTCAAAAAATATAATTTCAATTGATTTAAAAGGATTGATTGCTTCAGGGGGTAGGGCGCCCTTAAATATAGATAATCTTCATGGATTATTTACCAAAATCAGTAAAATGAAGTTTGATGCGCTCTCTATTGTTGTTAATTCGCCCGGGGGATCTCCGGTACAATCCTCTCTTATCGGACAAAAAATAAGAGAAGTCGTAGAAAAGAAAAAAGTGAAATGTTATTGTTTTGTTGAAGATGTTGCGGCATCCGGAGGATATTGGCTAGCATGTTCTGCGGATGAAATTTACTCAGATGTTAATTCAATTATTGGATCAATTGGGGTCATATCTGGAGGTTTTGGCTTTACTGAACTTATTAAAAAGATTGGTGTAGAAAGAAGAGTATTCACCGCAGGAGAAAATAAGAGTTTCTTAGATCCTTTTCTAAAAGTTAACAAAAAAGATGAAATAAAACTGAAGGATTTACAAAAAAAGATTCATCAAAACTTTATTAATTGGGTTAGCGTTCGAAGAGGAAAGAAAATTAAAGAAAAAGATTTTAAGCAAATTTTTTCAGGTACTTTTTGGTTGTCCGAAGAGGCTAAAGTATTAGGTTTAATTGATGGCATCTCGTCAGAAAGTTCTTTTTTTAAAAAAAAATTCGGTGAAAAAGTAAATATAAAAAAAATCAAACAACCAAAATCCCTTAAGCAGAAACTTGGATTGGGCATTTCCTCTTTGTCTACGGAGGAGTTAATAATTAAGGCAAAAGAAGAGTTAATGTTTAATAAATATGGACTTTAACTTTTAAATAATGACAGCAAAAAATATGGAAGATTTGGTATCTCTTTGTAAAAGAAGAGGTTTTATTTTTCAATCTAATGATGTTTATGGAGGAATGAAAGGTTTATATGATTTCGGCCCTATGGGTGTTGAATTAAAAATGAATCTTAAAAACTCTTGGTGGAGATCTATTGTATATGAGAGAGATGATATTGAGGGTCTTGACTCAACTATTCTCACTTCCCCCACAGTTCTTAAATACTCTGGTCATGAAGATACTTTTTCAGATCCCTTAGTTGACTGTAAACAATGCAAATCTAGATGGAGGGCAGATCAATTGGATAACAATCAATGCCCTTCTTGTAGTTCAAATGATTTAACTGAACCAAGACCCTTTAATTTAATGTTCAAAACAGCTATTGGCCCCGTTGATGATGGTAGTTCTTTTGCATATCTTCGACCTGAAACGGCTCAACAAATTTTTGTGAATTTTAAAAATATTATCGACTCAACTAGCAGAACTCCTCCTTTTGGAATAGCTCAAATTGGAAAATCTTTTAGAAATGAAATTACCCCAAGAAATTTTATCTTTCGTGTTAGAGAGTTTGAACAAATGGAGTTAGAGTTTTTTGTAAAACCGGGTTCCGATGAAGATTGGCATAAATATTGGGTGGACCAGAGATTAAAATGGTGGTCTGAACAAGGCGTCAGTTCTGACAAATTAAAATTATTAGAGGTTGAAAAAGAGGAGCTATCCCATTATTCCAAAGCTACTTTCGATATCATGTATGAGTTTCCCCATGGTCTAGAAGAGCTTGAAGGTGTCGCTAATAGGACAGATTTTGATTTAGGGTCTCACACAAAAAATCAAGAAGATTATGAAATTAAAGCCAAAGTAACTCCAAATAATAGTTCAACTACTAAGCTAGCTATCCAAGATCTAGAATCTAAAAAATGGTACATACCTTTTGTTATTGAACCTTCAGCAGGAGTCGAAAGAGGGGTCCTTGCTATTTTAAATGAAGCTTATACTCAAGAAGAAGAAAACAATCGTACTGTTTTGAAGTTAAAATCGCATTTATCTCCAATCAAAGCAGCAGTAATACCACTTAAAAGAAATAATTCAGACTTAGTCAATTTGGCAAATAAAATCAAAAGCGAACTACAATCTCTGGGTCTTGGAAGAGTAATGATTGAAAATTCTGGAAATATTGGAAAAAATTATCGTCGTCATGATGAAATAGGTACCCCGATGTGTATCACTATTGATTTTGAAACATTAGAAAACCAATCTGTGACTGTGAGAGATAGGGATACTATGAAGCAAGATAGAGTTGATTTGAGTAATATATCCACCTACTACTCAAATTACTTTAAAAAAAACTAAATTTTTCTAATACCTAATTCGCTTTCAAAATTTGAGTATTCGATATTTTTCGGCAATCTTATCACTAAAAAATTTTTAACTTCAATTAACAGTTCAAAATCATCAGGTAAATTAAGCATATTTTGATTAATTTTTTCAAAAATGAGGATATTTTTTTTTTGCAGTTGCCTATGTTTGATGCGTGACACAACCTCTTGGCCTACAAAACACCCTTTTTGATAATTTATATATTCATCATGCACTTCTGATGGATTTAAAGTGGAATGGGGGAGAAAATTTGAATCTATCTTTCCTATTTTCAAAGAATTAAGAAAGTAATTTTCTCCATAATTAGCCACATCTAATTGAAATTTTTGTAAAGAAATATCTGAAAGTTTTGCATATTTTTCAAGATATGAGATTAAATCTGATTGATCATTAGAACAAATTATTTCTAAACAATCACTCATAAAATTAATTTGAATTTCAAATAATATTTTACCCTGAGGTGTTAGGATATAACTATAAAGACTTTTAGATTTATTCAAGATATCGTTAGTTATAATATTTTGAATAAAATCAATTTTTTCATCTCCATAAATCAGAATTTTAATTGGATTTGGTGTTTCAATTTTCATCTAATATATTATCTATATTCTTTATAATGCATTTACTTTTTATTTCCTCTAATAGAATTGGTGACTCTTTGATCAATTTACAAGTATTAAATAAGTATATTCGAAAAAATAAAAAAGAAATTGAAATTACACTAGTATCTGGAGAACTTCCTTTACCTATATATGATGATTATAGCATGATCACAAATAGAATTATTTTAAAGAAAGAAAAATATAATCTTCATTGGTGGAAACTCTATAAAAAGCTTTCACCTTTTAAATTTGATGAAATAATTGACTTCAGATCTTCACTAATTTCATATTTCCTAAGAACCAAAAAAAGAAATATTTTTAAAATGAATAAGAAAAAAAATATCTATTCACAAATTCATGAATTATTTGATACTGATAAAAAAAGAGATTTTAAAATTATTACAGATCGTGTCAGGAATATTTTTCCAAGTTCTAACTATGCTTGTGTGGCTCCATTTGCTAACTGGCCCCCAAAAGAATGGCCAACCGAGTCCTATTTAAAAATTTGCGAAAGTTTGTTTAATTATGGTATCGCTAAAATTTATATATTAGGTAGTGAAACTGAAAGTTCCCGATTTAATATTTTTGAATCAAATTTTGGAAACAAAGTGATTAACCGATGTGGCAAACAACACATATTAAATGATTATGCTTTATTACAAAAATCAAGAATATTCATAGGAAACGACTCAGCAATGATGCATATGGCGGCTTTAAGCAAAACTCCTACAATTGGTCTTTTTGGTCCAACGAATGATAAAATTTATTTTCCTGAGATATTTGATCATTGTTATTTAGTAAGATCATCTGAAAGCTATGAAAGTCTAATCTCCCAGACTCAAAACTTTACTTTAAATAATTGTTTAATGAATGATGTCTCTTATAATCAAGTTGAAAATAAAATTTTAAAAATTCTAAATGATCAAAATTTTTAAACCCTGTGATTTCCACGTTCATTTAAGAGAAGGTGATCTTGCAAAACAAGTTTTGATTGAAAATAGTAAACATTTTCAAAAAATTCTTATTATGCCTAATTTGCAAGTTCCTATTACTAATAGTAATTTATTAAATAAATATCGAAATCATCTTCTCAAAAATAAAAAAAATTTAGAAATTCTTTTTACTATTTATTTAAACCAAAATTGTTCAATTAAAGAATTATCAGAAATGAAAAAAAAGAAATTATTTTTTTCAGTTAAACTATACCCTCAAAATGCTACCACAAACTCTAGTTCTGGAGTAAGTGATATCAAAAAAATGACTAAATATTTTGAATTTTTAGAAAAAAATGATGTACCTCTTTGTATCCATGGAGAGCATGTTCATTTCAATGATGATCCATTTGAAAGAGAAAAAAAATTTCTTGATTTTGAACTTAATTGGATCAGAAAAAATTTTCCTAATCTAAAAATCACACTAGAGCATATTACCACTAAGGACTCAGTTGATTTTGTAAAAGAACATAGATTAATTGGAGCTACTGTGACTACTCATCATTTGTTAGAAAATACTTATACTTTTTTTGGCAATCATCTTAAACCTGAATTATTTTGTAAACCCATAATTAAAAATTTCAAACATCAACAAGCGCTTCAAAAAGTAGTTTTATCTGGTCATAAAAAATTCTTCTTTGGTTCTGACTCTGCTCCTCATTTGAAATCAAAAAAATTCGCAGAATTTTGTTGTGCTGGTGTTTATTCGACAAAATACTCTATTTCAAACATTATTGAGTTTTTTTATAGAAATAAAAAACAATCAAATTTAGATAAATTTTTAACTTTAAATGGCAATCTTCATTATAATCTAGATTATTATCCTGAAAAAATAACTTTTAAGAAGTTTTCAAATTATAAGTTTAAAAGGTTTTCAAAATTCAAGAATGATTATTTAATCAATTATAATTTTTATAAAAATTATTGGTCTAAAATTTAATATATAATTTTTGTAACATGGCCCATTTTTCGCCCTTTTTTAGCCTCTTTTTTAAAATAATCATGAAAAAACTCATTTCTTTCGATTTTTGAATGATCTCTATATTTAAAGATATCCTCCCCTAATAAATTTAACATTTGCGCTCCAGTTTTTAACTCAGGTGCAATTGGATTTAAATCACATACTGCCCTTATGTGTGATTGGAATTGACTTACATTGTAAGATTCAATAGTTAAGTGCCCGGAGTTGTGAACCCTAGGTGCTATTTCATTTACAAACAAATTATCAGATCTATCTATAAAAAATTCTATACATATAACACCTACATAGTTGAGAGCTTTTATTATTTCTTGAGACCATTGTATTGCTTTAGTCTGTAATTCTAAAGTAATAGAGGCAGGTGAAGTTGATGTATGTAAAATTTGATCTTTATGAATATTTTCAATGGGCTTATATGAGAATAAAGAATTATCTTGATAACGAACTGTAATTACTGATATTTCAGTTTTAAGTTCTATTCTTTTTTCTAAAATATATTCTTTTCTTTCTATCTGCAATTTTTCTGTTTTTGAATCAATCACAGTCTGACCTTTTCCATCATAGCCAAGTCTTCTAGTTTTTAAAATTGCTGGAAAAAACTTTTCATCTACTAATAGGAGTTGATTTGATTCTTCAATTGGCAGATAAGGAACAGTTGGAATATTTAAATCATTGATAAATTTTTTTTCAGTGAGTCTATCTTGAATGATATTATTTATTTGTGGATCAGGATATACAGGTTTCTTTTTAAAAATATGATTTAAAGTCTTGTATGGGATATTTTCAAATTCATATGTAATAACATCACAAGCCTGAATAAATCTTTCAAGTTTTTCAAAATCATCATATTGGGCAATTATATATTCGTCGGAAAATTTAGTCGCTGGAGAGTCTTCTGTGTCTGAAAATATAAAGGTTGAAATTTTGAGGTCTTTTGCCTCTTGGCACATCATCATACCCAGCTGTCCCCCACCTAAGATTCCCAGCTTCATCGGTTTGGAGTTTTTTTAACCTTTTTAGTTTGTGAAACCCTCCATTTAATTAATCTTTTTTCAAGATCAATATCTTCATTTCCCAATATTGCTGCA
Source organism: Pelagibacteraceae bacterium (assembly GCA_008638215.1). Classification (GTDB taxonomy): domain Bacteria; phylum Pseudomonadota; class Alphaproteobacteria; order HIMB59; family HIMB59; genus HIMB59. The sequence goes on along the minus strand of VTPN01000002.1, from coordinate 56,815 downwards.
GCGTAAAGAGCTGCATTTTTGGCTCCACTTTCTCCAATTGCTACTGTTCCAACTGGTATTCCAAATGGCATTTGGACAATCGAGAGAAGGCTATCAAGTCCTTTTAGTGTTTTAGATTCAATAGGAACACCAATTACTGGAATATGTGTTATTGCAGCTATCATGCCAGGTAGGTGAGCTGAACCCCCTGCACCTGCTATGATTACCTTAATACCATCTTTATGAGCTGACTCTGCAAATTCATATAATCTTTTTGGTGTCCTGTGTGCTGAAATTATATTTTTTAAATGTTTAATTTTTAGTTGGGTTAAAATTGAGCTTGTGAATTTAAGAGTTTTCCAGTCACTTTGACTGCCCATAGCAATGATAACTTTATGAGGATTATTTTTCATTATTATTTGAAATTCTTTTAGCTATTTTGAAGTATAATGTATATGGCAATATCCTACCAAATTTCATTAAAATATTAAAAGGAAAAGGAAAGGATATCTCAAAACCTTTTTGATAAATATTTGAAAATATTATTTTTGCTGCTTTTTTAGCGGATATAAGAAAAGGCATTTTGAACTGATTTACACTAGTTGCTGGAGTTTCAACAAAACCAGGATTAATTAGTTTGATGTTAACATTTGGTAAGTCAATTTTGAGCGCTTCAGCCAAATTTATTAATGCTGATTTAGATGGTCCATAAAGAAATGATTTGGGTAGGCCTCTGTAGCCAGCTACTGAGGAAATTATAGCTATAGTATGAGAGTGAGTTAGCTCAAAAAAAGATTTTATTTTATCAAGTATGAGATAAATGCTTAAAACATTAACATTAAAAGTCTCTTGAGCATTGATAAATTTAAAATTTTGAAAGTCCTCAGGGATATATATGCCGGCATTTAATATAAAGGAATTAATATTTTTAAATTTTGAAAAAATTTCTTCAAAAATTATATTTGTCTTTTCAAAATTATTTAAATCTGTTTGATAAAAATAAAAACTATCAGGAAAATCGATAAAAAATTCTTCAATTTTAGTCTTATCTCTACCTATACCTATGACAATCCAATCATTTTTTAAATATATTTCTGATAAGGCTTTACCAATGCCACTGGTAGCGCCTGTAATTAAAATAGTCTTACGAAGTGTATTGTTGGATAAAATTTCTTGCATTTTTAATGTGACAATCCAATTTGCTTTTTTCCATTTTTATAACAGAATGATACATCATTGAAAGCCTATGATTTGATTTAAAATAATCTTTATGCTTATAAATAAAACTCCAATATAGACCATCAACTACAGTCGACCATTCACCTTTTTTGTAGTTGCTCATCTTTAAAAGATAATTAGAACCGCAAAGATATGGTTTTGTTGCAAATATACCCCCATCACTAAATAATCCCATTCCAAAAACATTTGGGGTCATGACCCAGTCTGAAGAGTCTATGAAGGTTTCCATAAACCATTTATATACCTCTTGAGGAGCTATTCCTGATAAATTCATTAAATTTGATATAACCATTAATCTTGGTATGTGGTGAACATAGCCATTCCTTTTTAAATTTATTATCGTATCATCTAAAATTGGGATATTGGTACTTCCTTCATACCAATTTTTTGTGAGTTTTTTTTTATGATTAAAGAAATTATTTTTATGAAAATGATCATAATTTTTTATATTCATAAATCTGATAAATTCTCGCCAGCCAATAACCTGTCTAGTAAAACCTTCTAAATTGTTTAATCCAGGCTCTTTGTAGTCAACATTTTTTATCTCATTAACTATATCTTCGGGGGTGATCAACCCCATATTTAAAGGGGCGCTTAATAAGCTATGGTTAATAAACTCATCATTGGTACTGATAAAATCTTCGTAATCACCAAAGTGAGATAATTTTTTTTGGATAAAAAAAGTTAAGTTTTTTTGGCTGTCTTTTTGATTGAAAGGAAAAATTATATTTTCATTAATTTCTCCAAAATGAGATTTAAAATAAGTATCAATTAATTTTTTAATATCTTTATAAAATGGTGATTTAAAAGTAGGTTGAATAAATTTTAAATAGTCTTTTGGTAATCTTTTTCTATTTTCGCCATCAAAACTCCATTTGCCTCCTAAAGGGTTTCCATTTTCTATAAGCACATTTAGTTTTTTTCTTATATTGCTGTAGAAACTAGCTAGTTGAATTTTTTTATTTTGAAAAATTGTATAATCATTTTCTTGAAGTAAAAACATAGGTGATTTGATAAATTCATATTGAATTTGAATTTTGTTACAATATTGTTCGAATTTATTTCGAAATAATTGATCCTCTATTTCAAAAAGATTTATTTTTTCTAAATTATTTTTTTTTATAAAAAAATTTAATCCCTCAAAGTAATCTTTAAATTCATTAATATTTTTTTCTAAGTCAATATAAGTAATGTTAAAATTATTTTTTTTTAGATATTCATGATACTCTCTCATACATCCTAAAAAATAGTAAATTTTTTGTTTATGATGCTTAAAATATGTGCACAAGCCCATATCTTCCTGCATGAAGAAAATAGAATTCTTTTTAAATGAAGATAAATATTTTTTATCGAATAATTGATTGCCAAGAATTAAAAAAGCTTGGTTCAAAGAAAATTATTTTGTAAAGAGTGTTGAACGACCACCGTCAACATTAAAATTTTGTCCCGTAATCCATGAAGATTGGTTTGAAATTAAAAAGGTTGCTAATTCTGCTATATCATCTCCATTTCCCAATCGTGACATTGGATGAAGTTTACCTAAACCTTCTGCCACCTTTTCATTAGATGTTATGAAATTTGACATTTTTGAATATGACAAACTAGGTGAAATTGTATTAAATCTAATTTTAGGTGCAAAATCTGCTGCCAAAGACACACTCAAGCCTTTTAGAGCGCTTTTTGCTGAAGATATGGCAGTATGGTTTTTGAAACCTCTAGATGCGGCTATAGAAGAAAAAAAGACAACAGAAGAATTATCAGAGAACTTATCAATACTGTTATATAAAAAGTTAGCAACGTTAAAAAAATTACTATTCATGACATCTATAAATTCTTTAACCGAAGTTTGTTGAAAAGGTTTTAAAAATATAGACCCTAGGGCAAAAATAATGCCTGAAATTTCATAATCCATTGAGTTAATAAATTTTTGAGTTTTTTCATAGTCATTAATATCTAAAGTAATTGAGGAAATATTAGGAGAGTTTTCGTTATCTTCCTCTTTACTCCTAGAAACTAGGACAAGTTCATTTTTATCTTTTAACTTTTGAACACATGATTTACCCACGGCACCATTAGATCCAATAATAAGTATTTTACTCATACTTACTTATACTTTTTAAATTAATTTTAGATTTTTCTTCGTTTTAAAAGAAGAAAGTAGCTAAAAGTAAGAGCAAATAATAAAGAGCCTATAATTTGATGAATGGATCCAAGAGAAATTGGCACATTGCTGAGCACAACATAAATACCAATAATAACTTGGATGATTACTAATAAGATTATCAAAATAAAATGAATTTTTTGGGGAACGTATTTTATTTTTTTGAAATGCAAAATTGAAATAATTAAAATAATTGCCACACAAAGATAAGCCAAACTTCTATGAAAAAAATGAATAAAAATACTATTTTCAAAAATCCCCATATACTTTTCTTCTACAAAAAATAAACCCTCAGGAAAAAAAGTTTCACCCATTTTAGGCCAGGTATTGAAAGATTGACCCGCGTCTAATCCAGCCATAAAAGCACCGTATGTAACGGTTATAAAAATTGAAAATGAGAAAATAAAAAATAATGATGAATGGGATATGCTTATCTTTTCATAGCCTTGTAAGGTTAGTCTTTTTAATAATAAAAACACGATATAAGATAAAATTATTTGAGCAATTAATAAATGAACTGCTAATCGAAAATGGCTGACATATGGATTTAAATCTAGTCCACTTTTTACCATCCACCATCCAATCAATCCTTGAGTGCCACCCAAAAAGAGAAGGAATATATAAGAATATAAATCTTTTTTGGAGAAGCATTTCTTTAGGAAAAAAAAGATAAAAGGTACAATAAAAAGAATTCCAATGAACCTCCCAAGAACTCGGTGTCCATATTCCCACCAAAAAATAAATTTAAATTCATTTAAAGTCATACCTAAGTTTTTAATTTGGTACTCAGGAAAGAGTTGATATTGACTAAATAAATAATTCCAATCATTTTGCGAGAGCGGGGGGACAATGCCCATGATAGGATTCCAGTCCACCATAGAAAGCCCCGACTCGGTAAGTCTTGTAAGGCCACCTACGGCGATCATTGTCAAAATAGTTAAGGCTAGGGAAAGCAACCAAAAGTTAATATATTTAGAGTAAGAATTATTCATCTAATTTAACTTTATAGTCTGGAAGGATACCATTTATAATGCGATTTAGGTCGCACAGAAGTTATTGCAGAAAGATAAAATTGATATAATTTACAGAAATTCAAAATGACTTATTTTATTAATGTTACTGATCATGATGGTAAAATTCATCAACTTGAGGCTACTGTCGGATTTTCTTTAATGGAAATTATTCGAGATGCAGGTCTAGATGTTGAAGCTATTTGTGGTGGTTGTTGTGCCTGTGCTACTTGCCATTGTTATATTCAAGAAGATTGGATTTCAAAAATACAATCTGCTGATGACGATGAGGAATCGATGCTAGATCAGGCTTTTGATGTTCAAAAAAATTCAAGATTATCCTGTCAAATTCCATTTACTGAAGAACTTAATGGTATTAATGTCACTTTGGCACCCAAGTTTTGATAGATTACAATCAATATAAATCATGGCCCTTTGTTGAGGCAAAAAAAATTCTCAAGCGGTTAGAATCAGGTCAGACTAAGAAGAAAATTATTTTTGAAACTGGATATGGACCCTCTGGACTCCCACACATTGGGACTTTTGGAGAAGTGCTAAGAACGAATATGGTTCGTTTTTGTTTTGAAAAATTAACAGGTATGGAAACTGATCTTATTGCATTTTCAGATGATATGGATGGTTTTAGAAAGGTGCCTGATAATATTCCTAATAAGGAGCAATTATCAAAATTTTTAGATTATCCTTTAACCTCTGTTCCTGACCCCTTCAACAAATTTAAAAGTTTTGGAGAACATAATAATGCTAAATTAGTTGAATTTTTAAATAGATTTAACCTTCCTTTTACTTTTAAGAGCTCTACCGAAGCTTACAAGTCAGGTATATTCAATGAAACGATTAAAAAAATACTTTTAAACTATGAAAAAATTTTAAACGTTGTGCTCCCAACTTTAGGAGAGGATCGTAGAAAAACATATAGTCCATTTTTTCCAATTGATGAAAATACGGGTAAAATTTTACAAGTCCCTGTTAATGAAGTGAATACTGATGATTTTACCATCTCATATATTTTTGAGGGTAAAACCCATGTTAAGTCCGTGCTTGATGGACATTGTAAATTACAATGGAAGGTTGATTGGGCAATGCGATGGGCGGCTTTTGGCGTAGATTATGAAATGTGTGGAAAAGATTTAACAGATAGTTATGCCTTATCTTCGAAAATATGTCGTATAATAGGTTCCACACCACCAGAAAATTTAATTTATGAGTTATTCCTAGATGAAAATGCTGAAAAAATTAGTAAATCTAAAGGCAATGGAATAAGCATAGATGATTGGTTGAAATACTCTATTGAAGAGAGTCTCGCTATGTTTATGTACCAAAGACCAACAACAGCAAAAAAATTATATTTTGATGTCATTCCTAAAAATACAGACGAGTATTTAGCTCATTTAAATAAATGGCAAGATGAAGAAATGCCAGATAATCCGACTTGGCATATTCATAAAAATAATAATCCGGGATACTATTCAAAAATTAATTATAGTTTAATTCTTAATTTAATATCGGTCTGTAAATCAAATGATCCAAATGTAATTTTGGGTTTAATCAAAAACTATCAAACATCATTCAGCACAATAGAACTAGACTACATAAATAGGATGATTTCATGTGGTATTAATTTTTTTAATGATTTCATTCAGCCTAAATTAAAATTTAAAATTCCAAACTCTGAAGAATTATCTATACTTAAAAATGTGGTTTTGGAAATAAACAAAATTGATGAGTCTGCTGAGGCGGATGATTTTCAATCAGTTATTTTTAGTGTTGGTAAAAACTCACAGTTTAAAGATGATATTAAAAGTTTTTTTAAGCTTATTTACGAAGTAGTTTTTGGACAAGAAAATGGTCCTAGACTTGGGTCTTTTATTAAAATTTATACTAAAGAAAAATCAGTAGAGCTCTTCAAATCAAAGCTAAATGTATAGCTTAGCTCATCGAATATTAAAAAAATTAAATCCAGAAATAGCTCATAACTTATCAATCCAAGGCCTTAAAATGGGCCTCTATCCAAAGGTTAATTTTAAAAATATAAATATATTAGAACAAACAATATGGGGTAGGAGATTTCAAACACCAATAGGGCTTTCGGCAGGTTTTGATAAAAATGCTGAAGTTATTAAACCTATTTTGAATTTAGGTTTTAGTTTTACTGAGCTCGGTACAGTAACCCCACTGCCACAAAAAGGTAACCCGAAGCCTAGAATTTTCCGTTTTCCCAAGCATCAAGCCCTAGTTAATTCTCTAGGCTTTAACAACAAAGGACTAGATAATTTTGAAAGAAATATAGTTAATTCTAATACAAACGAAAATTTTCAGGATAAAATCATCGGAATTAATATAGGTAATAATAAAGAAACTAAAGAAATTATATATGATTTAGAAAAACTTTTTGACCGGCTCTATCGACTTGGTGATTATATTGTTATCAATTTATCATCGCCTAATACACCTGGATTAAGAGATAATTTAAAATCTCATTCCTTTGAGAAAATTGTAAATCATCTTCACAAACTAAGAGATAAAAATAATTCAAAAATACCTATTTTATTTAAGATATCTCCAGATATTTCAGAACAAGAAAAGAAAGACATAGCTTTAATTTCTCTTGCAAATGATGTTGATGGATTAATTTTAACAAATACATCGATTGATAAATCTGCTATTGGGATGGAAATAAATGGCGGGATTAGTGGGAGACCACTTTTCTACAGATCGAATAAAATAATTAGGGATTTTTATACCTTAACTTCCGGTAAAATAAAAATTATAGGGGTGGGAGGGGTATTTACAGCAAATGATATTTTGATGAAAATGAAATTAGGGGCATCGTTAGTTCAACTCTATTCAAGTTTTACTTATGAGGGACCTTATCATATCAAAAAGATTACCTTAGATTTAATAGCGATAATTCAACAACAAGGTTTTAGAAATATCTCTGAGGTAATAGGACAGCATTCTTGATAAATCTTAATTCCTTTGATGAGCTTGCAAAGAAATATAATTTTTTCCTATTTGACCAGTGGGGTGTTTTGCATAATGGTCATAAAAAATTTGATGATGCTGAAAAATGCTTAGTTAGATTACGAGAGTTAAAAAAAAAAATTATTTTAATTTCCAATTCATCAATGCCTACTACATTTTCAATTTCAAATTTATCTAAAATTGGATTCCAAAAAAACTTATATGATTATTGTATTACGAGTGGTCAAATTGCATTAAATAACATTAAAAAAGATATCTATAATAAATACGGATCTATATGTTATCCATTAAAGTTATCCCCTGAAAAAATAAAATACTTTAATCTAAAAATTTCAAAAAAAATTGAAAATGCAAACTTTGCAATGATAGCTGATATTCCTAATAATCTATCAATAATTGATTTTGCTAAAACATTGGATAGATTGATAAAAAATAAATTACCTTTGTTATGTTCCAATCCTGATTATCTAGTTTACGATAATAAAAAACTTTCGATGTGCGGAGGAACGATTGCTCAGTTATATGAAGATATGGGAGGCATTGTTTATAGATACGGAAAACCATTTAAGCCCATCTATGAGGATATTAAAAAGAAAATGAATATTAAATCAAATTCGAAAGTCCTCGTTATCGGTGATTCCTTATGGCATGATGTTGCAGGGGGAAACCTAATGAAATTTGATAGTTTATGGATTAAAAACGGTGTTCATAAACCTCAACTTAGCAAAGAAACGGAAATTAACAGTTTAATTAAGACATATAGACCTAATTTTTGCATGAATGAGTTAAAAATTTAGGGAAACTGGTGTTGTAAAAAAGCAGCTTTTGTATTATAAACTTTCAACATGTCAAGAGCTTGTGAAATTACTGGAAAAAAACACCAAACTGGTCATAACGTTAGTCACTCTAATATTAAGACCAAAAGACGTTTTATGGTTAACCTTAATAGCGTCACCCTTTTTAGCGAGTCACTAAAAAGAAAATTTCGTTTTAGAATAGCCTCTTCGACTCTTAGAACTATTGATAAGCATGGCGGTATTGATCAATATCTAAATAATACTAGTTCTAGACTTCTAACAGATAAGGCTCTAAAACTAAAAAAACAAATTGAAAAGAATGTTAGCCCAAAAGCTAACTAGATGTTTCAAGACTTTTTTCTAAACTTCTCTTCTCACTTAAATAGCTTACCTGTTATATCAATTTGGTTGTTCCAAATTGTTTTTTGCTATTTATGTATTTTATTGTCTTTAAAATTTTTTGGCAAAGTAGGCATATATGTCTATGTATCAATAGCAATTATTTTAGCAAATATTCAAGTTTTAAAGGTCGTGGAATTTCCTTTTTTTCCAGAACCTATGGCTTTAGGAACAATCCTATTTATCTCAATTTTCCTATGCACGGATATTCTGAATGAATATTTTGATAAAAAATCTGCAACCAAGTGTATCTATTTAGGTATAAGTGCTTATCTATTTTTTACAGTAGTTATGTTCCTAACCATATCCTTCAATCCAATCGATCCTAATGTTCACTCAGATTGGGGGTGGAGTTACGAAATGCATCAATCTATAAAAACAATTTTTTTACCTCAATTTCCAATTATTGCAGCTAGTATTTGTGCTTTTTTTTTCAGTCAAAAAATTGATATTTTTATTTTTTCTTATTTGAAAAATAAAGATAATAGTAAACTTTGGCTTAGGAACAACGTATCAACTTTAATTTCTCAATTTATCGATAATCTTATATTTAGTATCCTTGCATTTAATCTTCTTTCATCAAACCCTGTACCAATATTTGATTTAATAATTTCTTATGGAATTGGTATTTATTTGATTAGAATAATTTTAAGTTTATTTGATACAATTTTCATATATTTAGCAAAAAATTTCGTACCCAAAAAAATTGACTAACTTCTTTGAAGTATCCAAACAAAGCTTAAGTTCAAAAGCTCGATTAGGCTCTATTAACACTGTACATGGAGAAGTCAAAACTCCTTCATTTATATTTTGTGGAACCAAGGCAACAGTTAAATCAATTCTTCCCCACCAATTGAGATCAGCAAAAACTCAAATTATATTATCAAACACTTATCATCTAATGCTTCAACCTGGCCCCGATATTATTTCCAAAGAAAAAGGATTACAAAATTTTACGCAGTGGAGAGGACCAATGATGACGGATAGTGGGGGTTATCAAATATTTTCTTTAGGACACGGATCTGTATCTGAAGAGATCAAAGGTAAAAATAAAAACATAAAAAGAAAGTCATTAATTAAGATATCAGAAGAAGGCGCAATTTTTCGTAATTATCTCAATGGAGATAAGGTTTACCTTACGCCAGAGAGATCAATTGAATTGCAGAGACATTTTGGTGCAGATTTAATTTTTGTACTTGATGAGTGCACTCCTTTTAATGTTTCTAAAAAATATACTGAAAATTCTATGTATCTTAGTCATCGCTGGGCAAAAAGATGCTCTGATGCATTTAAAAATACATACTCCAACTTTGACTCCCAATCAGGATCATCCGGTAGGCAGCATTTATTTGGAATCATCCAAGGAGGAGTTTATGAAGATTTAAGAAAAATTGCTTGTGAAGAGACATGTTCTGGTGATTATAATGGATTGGCGATAGGGGGTTCTCTTGGGGGATCAAAAGAACAAATGCATGATATCTTTTCTTTTTGTTCTGATTTGATTGATAAATCAAAACCTGTTCATGTTCTGGGTATTGGAGGTTTGGATGATATCTTGCATGGTGTTAGTTGCGGGTATGATACTTTTGACTGTGTTTCTCCCACAAGAATAGCTCGTCATGGTATTATGCTATCTAGATTAAGTACCAAAGGTATCAATTTGAATAACTCAAAATTTAAAAATGATCATTCATTTATAGATGAGGAATGCGAATTGCCTGAAATTAATAATTTTTCAAAATCCTATTTACATCATTTATTTAAAGCTAATGAGATTTTAGGAATCGTTATTTTATCTTTATATAATATTTGGTTTATGAATAAATTTTTTGAGGAAATTAGAGTGAATATTCAAAATGATACATTTGAAATATTTAAAAAAAATTTTTTAAATAATTTAACTAAATAAAGAATCTATTTTTTCAAACATAATTCCTCCCAATTCTTCTACATCATGTATTGTGATAGCCTTGGAGTAATATTGACCAACGTTGTGTCCAATACCAATGGCTAATAATTCAATATTTGATCTCTCTTCAATGGATAATATGGTACTTTTTAAATGTTTCTCTAAATAATTACTGTTATTAACAGAGAGGGTAGAGTCATCGACCGGTGCGCCATCCGATATTACAATTAAGATTTTTCTACTTTCGGGCCTTTTAGACATCCTCGAAGTTGCCCATAGTAATGCCTCTCCATCAATATTTTCTTTCAATAGACCTTCTTTTAACATTAAACCAAGGTTGATTTTGGATTTTTTTGAGTTTTGATCAGCAGATTTATAAATGATATGACGAAGATCATTTAGTCGACCAGGGTTTCTTTCTTTTCCATTTTTAAGCCAGTGTTCTCTTGTTTTTCCACCCTTCCAAGCTTTTGTTGTAAATCCAAGGATTTCAACTTTAATCTTACACTTTTCTAATGTTGTAGCTATCATATCGGTTGTGAGAGCGGCAACCATAATGGGCTTTCCTCTCATAGAACCTGAATTATCAATTAATAACGTCACTGTTGTATCTTCAAATTTTATTTCTTTTTCTTTTTTGTAAGACAAAGAGTTATTCGAATTTGTAATAATCCTAGTTAATTTAGATGTATCTAATATGCCTTCATCTAAATCAAAATCCCAAGATCGGTTTTGTTTTGATTGAAGTTTTCTATAAAGTTTATTCGCTAATCGAGAAATTTGCTTTTGATAAAGATCATTTTTTTCATCTAATTGTTTTCTTAGGGCTATCAGTTCCTCAAGATCACATAATTTATGTGCTTCAATAATTTCATCATACTGACTGGTAGCCGTTTTATAGTTTTGACTTAAATTTTTATAACTTTCAATTGACTGAAGAGTTTCTTCAATGTGTTGTTCTGTAATTTCTATATCAATTTCTTCTCCTTGAACGCTTGATTGATTATTATCTAAATCATTCTCAGGAGTTTGCATATCTTCTGTAATTTCTTGTTCTTCAGGACTTGATTTTTGAGCTTCTTCATTGTTTTGCTGTTGGTTCACATCCTCTTCTTGAGGCCCATCTTCCTTATTCTTGTCTTCTGGCTTATTGTTATCTTCATGTTTGGGAAAAAGAAGTCTTAATAACTCAATAGAACATTCAGCAAATAGTCTTTGATTATCAATAACTTCAATAAAATTTATGAGATGTTTGTATATTTGGTTATGATTTTCTTTAGTTGAAATTTTTTTAAGATATTCATTTTTTTTATTCCAAGTTTTACCTTCACTAGCATCGAGAAAAAAATGAGTTAAGGTAAAAAGAAGAAGGTCCAGAAGATCTGATTGTTTTTTAAGCTTAATTCCCTCAAGTCTTTTTAACCATTTTTTTTGAATATTTCTTTTAATTCCTAAAAAGTTTTGGGACCCCAGATATTCATATCTTATTCTCTCTAAAAAAATGATTTCTTCTTTGATATCAATATTTTGATTCGTAATTTGATTTAATACTTTCTCATTATGGTGCTTTTTTTTTAGCGCAAATGAGTCTGATGCACCTCTCATATCTTCATAGTTAAAAATTGAAGAAATAGAGGGAAGATTGAGAGTATCGTCTTTTTCTAAAATAATATTTGAATTAATATTAATTTTTAAACTTTGATTGCTAGAAATAGTTTTATTAACACTATTTAAAGTAGTTGATATTTGTTTTGGAATATTAGGTAGAGGGTGTTTAGCCAACTAAAAATCTTCACCAAATGCTCTTTGAAAATATTCTTTATAAATATCAACTTCGCTTTCATCACATTTGTTCAAAAAAGTCATAGCAAGAGACTTTTGAATATTATTTATTAATTTATAATTTTCTGCCCACATAATAACTGTACGAGGGCTCATGACGATCGATATATCTTTTTGTTCAAATCCTTTTCTTGTTAAATTGGCCATTTGAACCATAGCTTTAATTAATTTTTTTTCTTCTGTATTGGCTATAATTTTTTTAGAAATAATTTCAATTTCTTTTTCTTCATCTAGGTAATTTAATTTTGCAACTATATTCCATCGATCCATTTGACCTTGATTGATTTGATTAGTTCCATGATAAATTCCAGAAGTATCACCTAATCCCACTGTATTAGCTGTAGCAAAAATTCTAAAAAATGGATGTGGAGTTAGAACTTTATTTTGATCTAATAGCGTTAGTTTACCATCGGTTTCTAAAACTCTTTGGATAACAAACATAACGTCAGGTCTTCCCGCATCGTACTCATCAAACACTAAAGCTACATTATTCTGAAAAGCCCATGGTAATATTCCTTCTTGAAATTCTGTTACCTGTTTACCCTCTTTTAAAACAATTGAGTCTTTTCCAATTAGATCAATTCTTGATACATGGCTGTCTAAATTAATTCTTATACAGGGCCAATTAAGCCTAGCACATACTTGCTCAATATGAGAAGATTTACCAGTGCCATGAAGTCCTTGAAGGAATACTCTCTTGTTAAATTTTAAACCCAATAATATTGCAATTGTTGTATCATCATCAAAAACATAGTTTTTATCAATAGGGGGACAATGTTCCGCTCTTTTTATAAATTGTGGAACTTCTAAATCAGTTTTAATTCCAAAAAGATCTGCCGAAGACACATTATTGACCTCATTTAAATTTTCTTTTTTTATAGATTCAATTTTGTTCATTTTTTATATCTTTCTAAAAGGTAATTATAAGCTTCAACAATCTCTCTAAATTTTTCAATACTATTCTTACTGTTACCTCTAATATCTGGATGATACTTTTTAGCCAATTCTTTGTATCTTTTTTTTATCAAGTTTAAATCTGTTTTTATATCTAAATTAAGCTTGGATAGAGACCAAAGCAATTTATTGGAGGGGCCAGATTGTTTGATGTTTGGATTTTCAAAAGAGCCCATTTCTTCTCCATTAATAGTGAAATTGTAAAATTTACCCCCTGATCCAAAGCTTTTGGTTGGCCTTCTCCAAATAGTATCGTATCTAATTTCATTCTCTATTTCGTCTGAATTCATTTTATTATGGTAATTCCAACTTTTGTTAAATTCTTTAATGTGCTCTAAACAAAACCATTGATAGTTATCTAAATTTTCATATCCCAAGGGTGCACGATAATCACCTTCTGACTCACAATTAGGAAAGTTGCAATTTTTTTTTTCTTTATTGTTTTTATTCATCTATTATGACTCTTTATGTGCCTAGAGAAGATTAAAACCCTTTTAATTGAAATTAGTCAATTTGAAATTATTAATATAATTGATAATAGTTCAAGCCACGCTGGCCACCAGGGAGTTCAGGGCTCAATAAATGAAATAACTCATATTGAAATCCAAGTTAAAAATTTTAATAATTTAAATAGATTAGATATCCACCGACAAATCTATTATAAACTAAAATCAGAAATTGAGTCAGGACTTCACTCTATTGAAATTAAAATATTAAAGAATTAATTTTACTTTATTTATTTTATTTATAGATCGTGAAATAATTTGTATTTTGAATTCTTTATAAGTTATAATTTTTCCTACTTTAGGAATTTCTTTTGCAAGGTCGTGTATTAATCCTGAAATAGTAACAAATTGATCTGGAAGTTCTATGTTCAGACTTCGATTTATTTCTCGAATGCTAGCATTTCCATTAAATAAAAAATTGTTTTCGTCAATTTTTTCTAAATAGCTTTCATCGGTATCTGTTTCATCAAAGATCTCCCCAATAATTTCTTCGATAATATCTTCTAGGGTAATGAGCCCTTGAATTTCCCCATACTCATCTACTACAAGGGCTATATGCTCACGTTGACTTTTGAAATCAATTAATTGTTTAATAGCAAGTTTATTTTGTGGAATAAATACGGGTTGAAAAGAATTTTTTTCTAAATAGCTGTTTTCGCTATTTTCATTAAACGAAGGATCTTTAAAAGCTTCTCTTATATCAATTATACCAATAAGATTATTAAAATTATTTTTGATTAATGGAATTCTTGTAAAAGTAGAATTTTTTATAATTTTTAAATTAACTTTATAGTTATCTTCTAAGTCTAGATAAAGAATTTCATTTCTATGAGTCATAAGTTCATCTACTTTTAGATTTTTTAGTTCAAGTAAATTGCTCATATACTCTGCTTCATGGTCTCCTTTTTTGGAGAGTTGTCTTTGTAATTGAACGGCACCTTCAAATTCTTCTTTTATAGTTTTGCTTTGATCCGAAGACAGATTTAGACCAATATATTTTATAATTTTCCCCGTGATATAATTAATAAGTTTAACTATGGGTTTAATGAGTTTTGTGTAAAAATAAAAAAATTTTGCCACTTTTGTGGCAAAGATCATAGGTTTATTAATTGCAAAAATTTTTGGAGTGACCTCAGAGAAAATTACGATCATTAAAGTCATAAATACTGTAGCAACTGTTACCCCATATCCACCAAACTCTGATACTAATAACTCTGTCATAAGAGCAGTAGCAAGAATATTAAATACGTTGTTAGCCAAGAGTATGCCTGTAATAAACTCATCTTTTAATTCTTTAATTTTCAAAATAAAATTTGCATTTTTGATGCCTTTTTCATTTTGTCTATGTGCTTGAAGTTTAGAAACAGCTGTCAAAGCCGTTTCAGATCCAGAGGAAATAGCAGAAAGTATAAGCAAAATCAAAATTGCTAACAATTTACAAAATATTAATAAAGTCATTAAATAATTTGAAGAAGGATTGTTTCTAAGTTTTTAAAAGTGATATCTTTAACGAAGCCGCCTTTATTATCAATACAGATAAAGCTGACATTTCCATCATTTACTTTTTTATCAAATTTCATTTTATTAATTAACTCTTTAATATTATTTTTTGAGATATATTTTGAATAGTCTGTAGGTAGGCCAAAATTTCTAATCATTTTAATTATTGGGTCGAGTGATTTTTTATAATAACCCAAATGTTGAGATATTTTTAATTCAATTATAATCCCAATTGCTATCGCTTCTCCGTGTTTTATCGAACTATTGTATGAATTTGAATTTTCTATTGCATGCCCTATAGTGTGACCAAAGTTAAGAACAGCTCTTGAGCTTCTTAAGCTAGATTTTTCTTTGAAGTCAGATACGTAACTTAATTTTGTTTTAATTGAATTTTCAATTATTAAAGAAAGAAAATTAATAATATCTTCTTGATTATATAAAATCTTATTTAATGAACCGGGTTTGATAATAGAATATTTAATAACCTCAGCAAAACCACAAGCTACCTCTCTTTTAGGCAATGTATTGATAAACTCTGGACAAATAATAACCCTTTTTGGTAAATAAAAAGAGCCGATCAAATTTTTTCCATATTCACTATTTATTCCTGTTTTGCCCCCAATTGAACTATCTACCATGGCTAAAAGAGATGTAGGTATCATGATATGATCAATTCCTCTAAGCAAAGTAGAGGCTAAAAATCCAGATAAATCTCCAATAGTACCCCCACCAAAAGAATAGATTTTACTTTTTCTTTGTATTCCCATTTTAATTATTTTCTCGATAATATTTTCATAGTTATTTAAGCTTTTAATTTTTTCATTTCCCATAAGGACGAGAGTTCTGTCTTGAAATTTTTTGGAAATTTTTTTCAACAGTCTAATGCTAATCAAAGATCTATCAATTATCAAAATATCAAGATTTGATATTTCTTTGAATAAATGTTTCTCTAATTCTCTAATGTTAGTAAGGTGAATAATATGTTTTTCGTTATTTATTTTTTTTTTAATTATCATTTTTAATTTTTTTTATAATTTCGGTAATTGTAACATTTTGATTATCAGTTGCATTAATCGTAACATCTGCAATTTTAATATAAATATCTTTTCTTTCATTAAAAAGATTTGTCATTTGTAAAGGGGTATTTTGACTTAATAATGGTCTTAAATTATTTCTAGATGCCCTTTGGATTAATACATCTATATTACAGTAAAGATATATATTAAATGATAATTTTAATTTTTCTAAATTATTAAGAATAAGTCCGCCACCTGTTGAAATAACAATTTTTTTTTTCTCTACAAGTTCATTAAATACTTGAGTTTCTACAGATCGAAAATAATCTTCGCCTTTTATAGAAAAAATATTTTTGATTTTATTTTTTTCTCTTTTTTCTATTTCTTGATCAGTATCGAAAAAAGAGTATTTTAGTTTTTCTGATAATAGTTTGCCAATAGTTGATTTGCCAGAACCTGGCATTCCTATTAGACAAATACAATTTTTATCCTTATTCATTCAATTTCTTGTCTATTAATTTGTTTTGAATATATAGTAAAAAATTCTATATAATAATTAACTATGAGAAAAATTATAATAATTTCAGCAATTTGTATCCTCATACTTATAACATTTATCGCTATTAATAATATTAAAATACCAGCTCCATCAAAACTAAATAAATACAGTATTCCAATTGAAAAATTTTTATGAAGATTTTTTTTTTTATATTTTTAAGTATTCTTGCCCCAAATATTTCAAAAGCTAATTTTGAAGAAGATATAGCCTTTCAGCTTCAAACGGTATCTCAGAATAATTTAATTACGGAAATTGAACAGCAACAAGATTTATTAAATTTAATTGAACAAATTGAATACAAAGACAATTTCTTTTACTCTTTATTTGATCCCTTAACTAATTCTGATATCTTTCCAAAATATTCAAATAGTAATGATTTTTTCTTTGAAAAAATAAAATTATTTTCAAATAAAACTTATGGTTTCCAAATTAATTCTAATTTATTTGAAAAAGCCTTATTTGAAAAATTTCAAGATCCTGAATTAAACCAAGCGTACCTTCATACTCTCTTTAGATTAAATCAAATAGAAAATTTATGTGAATATTTAGGTCGTTTAGATGCTAACCAAAAAAATTTTGATAATGTAATTGAGTTCAACATTATTTGTTTACTAAAAGATAATCAAAATCAACAAATTTCTCTTTTATTAGAAATTTACAATGATGATGATTTTAAAAAACTCAACACTATTCTTTTAATAGACTATCTTAATAAAAAAGATCTAAATGATCAATTCAATCTATCTCAATTAGGTATGATTGATTTATTTATACTTTCTATAAAAGATGATGCTAATATTTATGTAGAGAATATTTCAAATATATTTGAATTAGAGCTATACCGAAAATCTAATGAATTAAAATTATATGAGTTAAACTATCTTTTTAAAAATAGAATTATTAACAGCTCCCAATATTTATCACTTTTATCTAATTTAAAAGACAAACCCAAAGAATTATTAATGTTCAATGAAATCAACAAAGAAATCAATTATAACAACAAGCTTGCCATATTAGAAAAATATACTTCAGAAATACAATTGGATTTATATGATTTATCACGCTTAATTTATGATCAATTTAGAGAAATGCGCATAACTTCAAGAAATCTAAAATATATCAACGCCTTGATTATAATTTCTTTATACGAGAACTCTTCTTTTCTGGAAAATTTAAAAGTAATTTTGACGGAAATTTCTGAAGAAAATTTAGAAGATAATTATTTAGCTTTAGGTTTAAAAAGATATCTATCATCAAATTCCCAATCTGAACTTTATTCAGATGATAAAAATGACTTAAAAAGCCCCTTAATGAGATTTTTCTTTTTAAATGGTGATTTAAAATTTGCCAATTTAGATAAATCCTTAATTGAAGAAAATAAAGATATTCTCGTTGATCCAGTTTATTTATTTAATTTATCGGAAAACTTTAACCTAATTGAGAGCTATATTTATTATATTCAATTAAGTGAGGATTATTATTCTCTCAATGAATTTGATTTATACTTTATTAATAAATATTTAATTAATAATGAATATCTTAAAAATGAATTTATAAAGTTATTTTTCAAAGTGCACTTGTCTAATTTATGAATTTAGAATGTCATATTGATACATTTAAAGAGTTTTTATTTTCAGAAAAAAATCTTTCTCAAAATTCAATAAATAATTATTTAGTAGATTTAAATCAATTTTTAATTTTTTTTATTAATAATAAAAGTATTAACTATAATGTGGAGAAATATATTTCTAATCTGAGAAAAAAAAATATCTCTAATGCCACGATAAATAGAAAACTTTCTTCGTTAAAAAACTTTCTAAAATTTCTTCACTCTGAAAAAATAATTAAAGATATAAATTTAAATATTTTTGAGTCTTTAAATAGTTCAAAAAAAATCCCCAAAGCTATTCCTAAAAATGAAATAAATAAAATTTTTATCTCCCTAGACAACTCCAATCTAGCTAATAAAAATCTTTATCTAATTATTTTAAAGTTAATGTATCTATCGGGTTTAAGAATTTCTGAAGCATTAGCTTTAAAATGGTCTGATTTATCTAAGACTGATATGACTTTAAATATTTATGGAAAGGGATCAAAAGAAAGAAAATCATATTTGACAAGTGATTTTCTTGACAGTCTATTTGCATTAAAAAAAAATGAAGGCTATATATTCAATTTGAAAGGAAAAAAAATTTCAGCGCGTTCTGTTAATAAATTCCTAGATAAGGCTTTTAAAGACGGTTTTATTAAATATAAAATTTCAACACATGTCTTTCGACACTCTTTTGCGACATCGATGTTAGAAAATAATGCTGATATAAGACATATTCAAAAATTTCTAGGCCACTCTAGTATCTCAACTACAGAAATTTATACTAAAGTAGCTAAATCTCTCAAAAAGAGCGTTTTAGATACTTATCATCCTTTAAAAAATAAATTATAGTCTCGAAATGTTTTATCTCGATTTTGAAGAAAAATTAGAAAAACTGGAAAGTGAAAAAAAATCTCTTCTCAAAGCATCTGAGGAAAGTGATATTGACATTTCTGTTAAAATTAAATCTATCGAGGAAAAAGAAAAAACTGAACTAGATAAGATTTATTCAAATTTATCCCCTTGGCAAATTGTAAAAGTTGCAAGACATCCTCAAAGACCTAAAACTAAGGATTATGTCCAAAATGTTTTTGATAACTTTACATCTCTCTATGGTGACCGATTATATTCTGAGGATAATGCAATAATCTCTGGAATGGCTTTTTTGGATGAAAATCCTGTATTGGTTCTTGGTACTGAAAAAGGTCATGATATGAAATCTAGAATAAAACATAATTTTGGTATGGCGAAGCCCGAGGGCTATCGAAAATCTCAAAGAATTATGAAACTAGCCTCAAAATTAAATATACCATTAATTTGTTTTATAGATACTTCCGGTGCATATCCGGGCAAAGATGCTGAAGAAAGAGGTCAAGCCGAAGCTATAGCTCAATCAATGAAAGTAGCTTTAAACTGTGAGGCTCCTTGTATTTCAGTTATTATAGGAGAAGGCGGATCGGGAGGGGCTATAGCTTTAGCTACAAGTGATAAAGTTTTAATGCTAAGTAATTCAATTTATTCTGTCATTTCCCCAGAGGGATGTTCTTCTATCTTATGGAAATCCTCTGATTATGCAGAGACAGCATCCAACTCTCTAAAAATCACTGCAAAAGATTGTTTAAATCTAAAAATTATTGATGAAATAATTGAGGAACCTATTGGAGGCGCTCATAGAAATCACGATGTGATATGTAGAGATCTTAAAAAATCTTTATTAGAAAATTTGAATGAGTTAAAAAAAATTGATTTGACCTCATTATTGAACCAAAGAAATAATCGTTATTTAAACTATTTACCCTAAGTCAAATTTCCGTGGCATTGTTTGTATTTTTTACCTGAACCACAGGGGCAGGGGTCGTTTCTTCCAATTTTTTTTGGTGCAGAGTTATCAAAATTTTCATTGTCATTTTGTTTTGAATTTTGATTAGTAATACTCATGTTATTTAATACTAACACCATCTGTTTTTGTATTTCATATACTAAGGTATTAAAGGCAGCAAAAGAGGCTTTTCTAAATTCATTTACTGGATCTTTTCCCGCATAACCACTTAAACTCACTGACATTCTTATATTAGTAAGTTCTTGAATATGATTGTGCCAATTTTTATCTAGTATAGTTAAACTTACTTGCCTTAATATTTTTTTATAAATATCTTTATGCTCTTCATAATTTTCCTTTTTGATGTCATCAAAATTGTCAAGATAAATGGATTTATCAGTCATATTTTTATTTTGAAGAAAGGGTAGAGTGTTATGAAAATTTTTAATTTCATCTTCTTCACTTTCAAGTAAGTTAGATATAAATTCTTCTTCAGTTTCTTTTATAAAATTAAAAATATCATCATTGATTATCATTTCTCTTTTTGAATAAATAATATTTCTTTGTTTATCGATAATATTATCAAATTCTAATAGTTGTTTTCTAATATCGAAATTATGCCCTTCTACTCTTTTTTGAGCTCTTTCTATGGAGGAAGTAAGCCACTTGTGTTCAATAACTTCACCTTTTTTTAACCCTAAAGTAGAAAGCATGGACTGTAATTTTTCTGAACCAAAAATTCTCATGAGATCATCTTCAAGCGATACAAAAAAAATACTTTCTCCTGGATCTCCTTGCCTGCCAGACCTTCCTCTAAGTTGGTTATCTATTCTTCTACTTTCATGCCTTTCGGTTCCAACAATACATAATCCTCCTAAGTCGATGACTTTTTGATAGTCAGAGTCTTTAAAGTTTTTATCGATCTCAGGGTTACCTCCTAATTTAATATCAGTTCCTCTGCCAGCCATATTGGTTGCAACTGTGATTTGAAATGGTTTTCCGGCTAAAGCAATAATTTCTGCTTCATCTTGATGGTTTTTGGCATTTAAAACATTATGAGGAACTTCTGCCTTTTTTAAAATTTCAGAAATATAGTTAGATTTTTCAATAGAAGTAGTACCGATTAAAAGAGGCTGCCCTTTTTGATATTTGTCTTTAACCAAATTTAATACGGCTTCATATTTTTCTTCACTAGTTTTATAAATTTGATCATTACGATCTATTCTTATCATTTTCTTGTTTGTGGGGATTTCTATTACACTTAAACCATAAATTTCTAAAAACTCCTCTGCTTCTGTTAGAGCAGTCCCAGTCATGCCTGATATTTTTTCATATTTTTTAAAATAATTTTGAAAAGTAATGCTTGCTAAAGTAATGCTTTCAGCTTGGATTTTCACATTCTCTTTAGCTTCTAGAGACTGATGTAATCCTTCCCCAAACCTTCTTCCTTGAGCTAACCTTCCTGAAAACTCGTCAATTACTACGATTTGCCCATCTTTGACAATATAATCTTTGTCTCTTTCGTAAATGAACCTTGCTTTTAATGATTGGTTAACTATTTGGTAGGCTTCTAGATTTTCATTATCGAATAAACTATTACCTTTTAAATAATTTATTTTTTTGAGATTAAATTCTATTTTTTTAATGCCACTATCTTTTAATAGAACATTTTTTCTTTCCTCGTTGATTTCCACATCATCCAAAGATAAATCTTCAGTAATTTCATAACAAAGTTTAAATAATTGAATGGGCGTTTTAACTGGTCCCGAGATACCTAGAGGAGATCTTGACTCATCGATTAAAACAGAGTCAGCTTCATCTATTATTGCAACATTTAATGCATTCTGCATTTTTGGAGTATTTATAGAACGAAGGTTATCTCTTAAATAGTCAAAACAAAATTCATTGTTATTGCCGTATACAACATCATTGTTGTAACTAGAAATTTTTTCTTCAATTGTCTGATCATTTTGGATAAAGGAATTCGAAATATTTAAGTATTCATATATTGGGTTCATCCAATTAGAGTCTCTTTTTGCAAGGAAATCATTAACAGTTATTAGATGAACTTTTTTCTTTAAAAGATTATTTAACAAAACTGGGATGGTGGCCACCAAGGTTTTGCCTTCTCCTGTCTTCATTTCCGCAATAAAACCATGATACAAAGCAAGACCGCATATTATCTGACAATCATAATGTCTAAGCCCGATGGTTTTGTAAGATACTTCTCTTACAATGGCGCAGGCAAAACAAATATCTTGTTCTGATAATTTACCATCAGATTTATTTCTAATTTCATCTAATTTCTTAAGAATATCTGCTTTACTAAGTTTCTTTATTTCATTTTCAAGAGAATTAATCTTTTCAACATATGTCCCTGAAATTTCTTTAAGTAACTTAGAATTTTTTTGATTTGCAAAAAAATCGTTTATTTTTTGAAACATAGAATATCTTTATATCAAAATAAATTTATTTCCACGATGTAAATGTCGAAATTTCAATTTCAATTGGAACATGATGGTGTTTTGATATTAATTCTTTAAATAATGAGGTTGTTTTTTTGTAAAAATTTTTATTTGTTCTAATTGTCTCATTATAATAATTAGATATGCCTAATTCTTTAAAATCGGCTCTTATTTTATCAAGAGATTTATAATTTAATTCAAGTTGCTCAGTACTTACAACTACTTCTTTAAATTTACTTTTGTTTAAATTTGTAATTATATCAGAAGTGTCGTGGAAAGGTCCAAATCTACGTTGAGCTCCATTAAAAACATTATCATCAATTTCTAGGAATATTTTTTGTAGAGTAATAAAAGAATTTAAAGTCAATAAATTAAAACAAAAAAATCCATCCATATTCAAAATTTCATATATATTTTGAAAAAATCTTTGAGAATTAATTGCTAAAGGAATTTGTAGATCAAAATTACAGATAAATGCATCTGCATTTTTTTTATTTTGGAGAAATAAGTCTATATCATTAAAGATTAAATCATCACCAGTTGAGTCTTTTATTTTAAGCCTTTCATCAGAAAGAATCGATGAATTTGGTTTATTAAGAATAAATTTTGTCTTTTTGTTTATTAGCTCAACGCCCAACTCTGAGATAAAGTTATCTTTGTTATAATATAGTTCTTTCCTGGCTTCCTTTTTTTTTAAATTAAATTGTAACATTTTGTGTTAAATTGTTTTTATGATTTCCAGATTTAACTTAGATCAAAAAAGATTGAACTTCTATGAGGATATTGAAAAATTTAATAAGGATTTCGACTCAATTAACTCATTGACTAACAAAGAAGATTTTTCATATATCGCTGATAAACCTTCAGTATTAGTTAATAAAGATAAAACACTAAAGTTAAGCTTAATACGAAATAATAAAGAATTTATCTATATTTTATTTGCAAACCATAGTTTATCTATTTTGCCGGATGAAAGTATAAAAATTCATAAGGCATCTAAGGAGAATACTACTTTTGATTTATTTTCTCTTAAAGAGCAATGAGGTTATCTCTTGTTCAAATAACTGTTGGACCTCAAGTAGATAAAAATTTCCAAAAAGTAGATAGATTTATCAACCAGGCTCTGAGTTTTAAGCCAGATTTAATATTATTACCTGAGTGTTTTCTATTTTTATCCAATTTAACAAAAACATCATTTGCTATGGATCATGAATACATTTTGCATTATCAAAACTTTGCAAAAATAAATAAAGTAAATTTATTATTAGGTTCTTTGCCTATTTTAGATGAGGGCAAAGTTTACAATAGGTCAATCTTAATTAATCAAGAAGGAAGTATTTCATCTTATTACGATAAAATTCATATGTTTGATGTAATTTTAAAAAATAATGAGGAATATAAAGAAAGTGATACTTATACTCCTGGATCTTCTCTAAGGTCTGTGGAGATAAATGGAGAGTTGATAGGTCATTCAATATGCTATGATTTACGTTTTCCGAAATTATTTAGGGAATTATCCAAAAAGTCTTGTAAAGCGATCGTAGTTCCTTCAGCTTTCACTTACACAACTGGAAAGGCACATTGGCACTGTTTACTAAGGGCGAGAGCGATTGAGAATGGTATTTTTATAGTGGCCCCTAATCAATGGGGAACTAATGAAGAGAACAGATCAACTTATGGTCATAGTCTTGTTGTCAATCCATGGGGAGAAATTATTTCTGAAGCCGCAGACTCAGAAATGGTGCTCAATTGTGAAATAGACTTAAAATCTGTCGAAAAATTTCAAAAATCCATTCCCGTCTTAATGCATGATAGGAATTTTAACTGACTTGAAAATATAGATATTTATACTAATTAGTAATTATGATTAAATTTGATTTAAGGTGCGATAATGATCACATATTCGAAGCTAGCTTTGATGATTCTAGCTCATTTGAAAAGCAAAGAAAAAAAAAGTTGATAGATTGCCCTTATTGCGGATCAAGTTCTGTATTCAAATCTGTAATGGCTCCAAATATTTCTTCAAAATCAAATAGTCTTGATAAACAAAAAAGAAATCAAGAAAAAGTTTTTGCAAATTACAATCAAAAAATCAAAAAATTAAAAGAAGAGATAGAAAAAAATTATACTTATGTTGGTAAAAATTTTCCTGAGGAGGCAAGAAAAATTCATTATGGTGAAAAAGAGGATAAACCAATTTATGGAGAAGCGACTGAAAAAGAAAGCAATGATTTGATCGAAGAAGGTATTACTCTAATAAGATTGCCCTTTGAAAAAAAACAAAATAAAAAAAATTAACTACTTAATGTTCCAAAATAATTAATTAAATCAAAATTAGATAATTTAAAACTTTTAAATATAGGATTATAGCTCATTCCAGAAATATCTAGAAGAGAAAGTTTGTTACTTTTTGCTAGATTTTGAATTTCAGATGGTTTTATAAAATATTTATATTCATGAGTGTTTTGTGGAAGTAGTTTAAGATATTTTTCTGCTATTTCGATACTAAAGAATCGAGAAATTATATTTTTATTCAATGTTGAAATAAAAACTAAAGAATTTTTATTTAATAAATTAAAAAGATTTTTAAATAAAAATTTTCTATCTTCTAAATTTAAATGTTCTAAAAATTCGAATAAAAAAATAACATCAAATTTTTTTTTATTATTTTTGATGAAACCTTTTAAATCAATATTTTTCAAAATATATCCATTTACATTTTTAAATTTAAAGTTTTTCTGAATATCAATTCCTATGCACTGGTTATCTAAATCATGATAGTTTTTAAGAAATTCACCAGTACCACAGCCAATATCTAAAATTTTTTTATTATTTAAATATTCATAAATATTTAAATTAGTGAATTTCTTTATAATTTTACTCATATATTGATGTCTGACGGCAATCATTTGTTCTAAGGGTTCATAATATTTATAATTATAGTTTTGCATGATCTTTACTTAATAATACTTAAATGTATATTACCGTAATTTATGAAAGTAAAAGTTTTAAAATTTGGTGGCACTTCAGTTGGTAGTACTGAAGCCATAAAAAGATCTGCATCAATAATTTCTGACTGGTCCAAAAAATATAAAGTTATTGCAATCTTATCAGCAATGTCAGGTGAGACTGACCGTCTTATTAAATTGACAAAAATTTTCTCCAAATCTCCAAATTCTATGGATTATGATAATGCAATTTCTACTGGAGAAAATGTTTCTTGTTCTTTGATGTCTATTTATCTTAATAGCATTAAAATTAAATCTAGATCTCTTTTAAGCTGGCAAATACCAATTAGAACCTCTATCGAACATACGAAAGCGAGAATTTTATCAATTAATCAAGATAAAATCTTCAAAGAGCTACAAGATTATGATGTTCTTCTTATTCCTGGTTTTCAGGGGATAAATTCAAAAAATGAAATTACCACTCTTGGTAGAGGAGGCTCTGACACTAGCGCAGTAGCTGTAGCTGCAGCTATAGATGCAGAATGTATAATATATACTGATGTCGATGGCGTTTATACAACTGATCCTAACTTAGTTAAAAATGCAAAAAAAATTCCACAAATTTCATATGAAGAAATGCTTGAATTAGCCTCGCAAGGAGCTAAAGTTCTTCAGACTCGATCCGTAGAATTGGCGATGAGAAAAAAAACAAAATTAAGCGTAAGATCGTCTATGAGACCAAAAATATCAGGTACTATTGTGACAGAAGAAAATAGTAAATTAGAAAATAATACTGTTAGTGGTATAGCGTATTCAAAAGATGAAGCAAAAATAACTCTATCAAGAGTATTAGACAAACCTGGTGTTTCTTCAAAAATATTCGGCCCTTTAGCGAAGGGCAATATCAATGTTGATATGATTTTACAAAACGTATCTCAAGATGGAAAATTTGCTAATTTATCCTTTACCCTTCCAAGAGGAGATCTTGAAAAAGCTTTAAAAATTTTAAAAAAGGAGAAAATAAATATTGGTTATAAAAGAATTAATTCTTCTAATACAATATCAAAAATTTCTGTCGTTGGAGTAGGAATGAGATCTCATGCTGGAGTTGCCCAAACATTATTTGACACATTAGGAAAAAATAAAATTAATATTCAAGTGATCACAACTTCTGAAATAAAAATCAGTATCTTGATTGATGAAAAATTTACTGATATTGCGGTTCAGAAACTACATCAAGCCTATAAATTATATAAATAGTTTTTGAATAAATTATTTTCCATTAAAGAAGCAAGGCTAAAAAAAGGCCTTACAGTTAATCAATTAGCAACCAAGTTAAAGATGAATACTGAAATTATTCAAAAAATTGAAAATAATGAAGAGTTGCCCGATAAATTTAAATCATATGAAAAGATATTTAGAAACTCTATCCTCAAATCGCTAGGTCTTTATGAAAACTCAACAGTTGTTGAAGT
Source organism: Pelagibacteraceae bacterium (assembly GCA_008638215.1). GTDB lineage: Bacteria > Pseudomonadota > Alphaproteobacteria > HIMB59 > HIMB59 > HIMB59. The sequence goes on along the minus strand of VTPN01000002.1, from coordinate 29,643 downwards.
AGTACCGATACCGAACGATAATACAAAATTAATTTTAACAATATTTTTTTTTATTTTAGTGATTATTATTTTGTTTTCCCTATCTTTTGATATGTATAAAAAATTTAATTTTAAATCTGATTTTAATTTGATTGAGAAAGATCAAATTTATCTTGATGCAGTAAAAATTTTATCTAATTTTAATTATGAAGAAATTAATCATGACCAATTTATCAATAAATTGGTTTTAAATAATAATAACAATATTCATAATTCTTTTGAGTTGTCAGTGCTCGATAATTATTCAATTTCTTATAAAATTATTGATAATATTCAAAAAACTATAAACTTTGGCACGATCACTTCAGATAACCCTCTAAAATTAGATTTTAACGGTGATTTTTCTATTGATTTATCTAATATCCAATTCATAGATAAAATAATAACCAATAATTCTATTTATCATATTAATGTAGATAGACCTTATGCACTTAAAGAATTCAATATAAATAAATTATCTGAAATAAAATGAACTATTCATATTCGATTAAAAGAAAAAAAACTAAACAGATTCAAGTTGGTAATGTGTTAGTTGGTGGCGATGCTCCTATATCTGTTCAAACTATGACTAACACTCTTACCCACGATATAGAAGCAACACTAGAGCAAATCCATTCTATTGAAAAAGAAGGATGTGATATTGTTAGAGTTTCAATTCCAGATGAAAAATCTTCAATTGCTCTAAAAGAAATAATTCCAAATATATCTATACCATTGATTGCAGATATTCATTTCCATTATAAACGAGCACTCGAGGCAGCTGAAAACGGAGCTCATTGTCTGCGTATCAATCCTGGAAATATAGGTTCGATTGAAAAGATAAAAGAGGTAATTGAAGCGGCTAAGCAAAATCACATTCCAATAAGAGTAGGTGTGAATGCAGGAAGTTTGGAGAAACAGATATTAGAAAAATATAAAAGCCCAACAGCTCAAGCTTTATTCGAGAGCGCAAAGCTAAATATCCAATTATTAGAAGATCAAAATTTTGATAATTTTAAAATAAGTGTAAAAGCCTCCAACATTTTTACTTCGGTAGAAGCATACCAGCTCTTATCAGAATACTGTGATTATCCACTACACTTGGGGATTACTGAAGCGGGAAGTTATTTTAGTGGATCAATCAAATCATCTATTGGACTGGGTATGCTTTTATATCAAGGTATAGGGGATACCATAAGAGTATCTTTGTCAGACCACCCCACCCAAGAAGTAAAAGTAGGTTTTGAAATGCTAAAATCTTTGAACCTCAGAGATTATGGAGTAACTATTATATCTTGCCCCTCGTGCGCTCGCCAACAATTTGATGTTATTAAAACTGTTAAAAACGTTGAAAGTCGCTTATCTCATATTAAAAAACCTATCACAGTATCAATTATTGGCTGTGTTGTTAATGGCCCTGGAGAGGCAACTATGACCAACATAGGTATCACGGGCGGAGGAAATGATACACACATGGTATATGTTGACGGTGAAAAAAGTCATAGAATACAAAACGAAGATTTAGTTGAGTATCTAGTTAAAACAATCGAAAATAAAGTAGAAGAAATCCACAGCTAATGAATAATAAAAATATTCAACCAGTTAAGGGTACACATGACATACACGGGGAAGAAATTAAAAAATTTAACTTCATTGTTGAAAAATTTTATTCTTTAACCAATAAATTTAATTTTCAACAAGTTCAGACTCCGATTATTGAACATCAAGATTTATTTACTCGTTCTGTTGGCGAACACACAGACATTGTTTCCAAAGAGATGTATGCTTTTACAGATAAAGGAGATAGTACAATTTGCCTTAGACCTGAAGCAACAAGTAGTATTGCTAGATTTGCTGCAAGTGAATATCTATCAGGATCTATGAAAATTTCTACTCATGGCCCAATGTTTCGAAGAGAAAGGCCTCAAAAAGGCCGCTATCGCCAATTTCATCAAATTAATATAGAAAATATCGGAGAAAAATCACCTTATGTTGATTTCGAAATGATTATGGTTGCAAATAGTCTATTAAAAGAAATCGGAGTTGAAAAAAAACATTTCAGGTTAATTTTAAACTCACTTGGTTCTCAAGCAGATCAATTAAATTATTCAAAAATTTTAATTGATTATTTAAGTCAATATAGATCCAAACTATCTGAAACATCTCTTTCTCGATTAGAGAAAAATCCTATGAGAATTTTAGATAGCAAAGATGAACAGGATAAAGAAATACTTACTAACGCACCAGTTATCAGTGAAAATTTATCACAAGAAAGTACTGTTTATTTTAATCAAGTTAAAGAACTCTTAGACAATAATGGGATTGATTACACAATAGATCATAAGTTGGTTCGAGGGTTAGACTACTACACAGATACAGCTTTTGAATTTCAAACAAATGAAGACAAAAGACAAAATGCTATTCTGGCTGGGGGTAGATACGATAAATTAATTAGCTTGATTTCTCCTAGAGATATCCCAGGAGTGGGGTGGGCTGCTGGAGTAGAGAGATTAATGAGTCTAGTTAATATTAAAAATGATAAAGAAGAAAAATTAAAAGTCCTTCTTGCTGTTCAGAATGATCAATTTCTTCTCAAATCAGAAATTCTAAAAAAGATTTATAACCTTAATTGCATTCATGAAATTAAAATAAATAAGAATATAAAAAAAATATTTAGTTATGCGGATAAAAATAATTTTGATTTTATTTTGTTAATAGGAGATGAAGAAAATTTAAACAATAAGATTGTCTTAAAAAATTTAAAAACAAAAGAACAAAAAATATTTAATCAAAGTGAAATTAAATTAGATCATGAAATTAGATAAACAAATAGCCGATCTTAAAATTAAGTATGATCATTTAAATGATCAATTAATGAATTCAGAAAGTTTAGATAATAAGAAAATTATTCAAATTAATAAGGATTTGTCAAAATTAGAGCCAATAATTTCCTTATCTGATAACATTCGAAAACTAGAAAAAGAAATTGAAGGATATAAAGAAATTTTAGAAAAAGAAAATGATGAGGATTTACGATCATGGGCAAAACAAGAATTGCCGATATATGAAAAAGATCTTGAAAATAAAAATAGAGATTTGCTCATTGCCTTGCTCCCAAAAGATGAAGCTGATGATAAAAATGTTATCTTAGAAATACGAGCTGGCACAGGTGGTGATGAAGCTGCTTTATTTGCAGGAGATTTGTTTAGGATGTATGAAAGGTATTCTGCTATTAAAAATTGGAATTTTCAGCCAATGGAAAAAAGTGAGACGGGATTAAAAGGTATCAAAGAGGCGATAATTGAAATTAAAGGAGACGGAGTATTTAAATTTTTAAAAAATGAATCAGGTGTTCATCGGGTTCAAAGAATACCAGAAACAGAATCAGGAGGCAGAATTCATACCTCTGCTGCAACGGTAGCAGTTCTTCCTGAGGCGGAAGAGGTAGATGTTGATATAAAAGATTCAGATCTAAGAATCGATGTTTATCGATCAGGTGGTGCGGGAGGTCAGTCAGTGAATACCACAGATAGCGCTGTTAGAATAACTCACCTACCAACAGGGATAGTCGTCACCCAACAAGATGAGCGTTCACAACATAAAAATAAAGCAAAAGCCCTAAAAATCCTTCGCTCAAGAATTTACGATGTTGAGAGATTAAAAAAACAACAAGAACAATCATCGAATAGAAAAAGCCAAGTGGGATCAGGTGATCGTTCAGAGAGGATAAGAACATATAACTTTCCTCAGGGAAGAGTTTCTGATCATCGAATTAATCTTACTCTTTATAAGCTAGATCAATTTTTAACAGGAGAGGCTCTTGAGGAAATGATTTCTGCTTTATCAGCAAGTGAGCAGGCTGAAAAACTCAATCAGCTGGATGCTCAATAAAAAAATTCATAATAAAACTGAACTCAGAGATCAGATTAACTTGATATTAAATGATCGTTCTTTAAAAAACCCACTAACCGAGTCACAAATAATAATTTCCCACTCTGCAAATAAATCAAACTACTTAGATGTAAAATTTGAGGATATAGATTTTCAAATGATTGAATACATCGTAAGTCAACGAATAACTGGAAAACCACTATCAAAAATTATTAAGCAAAAAGGTTTTTGGAAAGATATTTTTTATACTGATGAAAATACCTTAGATCCTCGTTCCGACTCAGAGATTTTAATAGAGTCTATTATCCAAGATTTTAATTCATTAAAAAATTCAAAATTTGAGTTTATAGACTTATGTTGTGGAACAGGCTGTTTGGGCATATCTTTATTAAAAGAATTTAAATCCTCAACATGTGATTTTATTGATATTTCAAGGCAAGCTTTATCAAATTGTAAAAAAAATATTTATGATCTAGCCGTAGACAATAGATCAAATTTATATGAATCAGATTTATTTGAAAATTATCCAATATCAAAAATAAAAAATATAAAATTAATTATTTGTAATCCTCCCTATATTCCAACTAGTCTATACTATGCTTTAAATCAAGAGACTTTACATGATCCCAGAATTTCTTTAGACGGAGGGGTCAAAGGCCTTGATTTTTATATTAAAATAGTAAATTCCATTGAAACTATGCCTTTTAAAGGAGATATTTATTTTGAAATAGATCCAACTATTGTTGATGAATTAGAGAAATTTTTATTAGAAAAATCGATCAAAATAGTCTATAAAAAACAAGATTATCTTAATTTAGATAGATTATTAAAGATAACATTCCCATAAATCTTAAATTGTAGGGCTCTTTATTTAAAGATAATCGAATAAAACTTATGAAAAATTATCCTAAAAGAAAACCTTTTGGTTCTTCAAGAAAACTTAATTCTGGTGGAAGAGTGGGAGTAGCTGACTCTCCATATTTACAAAATAATGGTAATTCTAATGGTTTTAAAAGAAATGGTAAGAATCCAAAAGATCAATATAACGATTTTTTAAACAAGGCTAAGGATGCCAAAGGCCAAGGAGATGACGTTCTTGAACAATTTTATCTTCAGCATGCTGAACATTACTATCGCCAAATTGATCACTCTAATAGAAATCCAGTTTCACGAAAAATTATTTCTAAAGAAAAAACAGATACAGATCAAGATCATGATGCTGAAATACTAGCCGATAAACAATCGCCAAATTCAGATTTTGATGATTTAGCTAACCAATTGGCTTAATTTAATTTCTGCCTTTATATTCATTTATTTCTTCATTTTTAAAAACAACTAATTTTTTAAATTCTTCTAATTGCTGATCATTTAATTTTCTACCTGAAGGAAGTTTTAAAGTGGCAGGATTTACTTGCTGACCATTTACAATAATTTCATAGTGAAGATGGGGACCGGTTGAATTGCCAGTTGATCCAATAAATCCAATAACATCTCCTTGTTTCACTCTTACACCTCCATAAACACCCTTTTTAAATCCATTGAGATGAGCGTAGGCAGTCTTATAGGTATTGTCATGTCTTATACGAACATAATTTCCATACCCCCCATTTCTTCCAGCAAACTCTACCACTCCATTTCCAGCAGCAAAAACTGGAGTGCCTGTGGGGGCTGCAAAGTCTACTCCCTTATGTAATTTGTTGTATCCGGAAATAGGATGTTTTCTCATCCCATAACTAGAGCTTAATCGAGCGCCATTTACAGGAGTTTTCATCAAACTTTTAGTCATACCTTTTCCATTTTCATCAAAATATTCACTGAATTCATCTGTAGAATAAAGGTAGTAAATTAATGGAGTTCCCCTAGAGCTCAACACAAGATACTCAGGGTCATCAATTTGAACTATTTTTTCTTGATCATTTTTTCTTCTTGTAAAAAGAGCTTCAAAATAGTCTCCCTCATAGATGTCTCTTTGAAAGTCAACATCAAAGCTATAGATTCTTATAATCTCAGTAATAATTAATTCAGATAGGCCAGCTTGTTTCATTGCTTCATATAAACTTGTTTTAATTTCACCACTTACATAAATTCTCTCTTCAAAAAGCTCTATTTGATTAATTTCATATATAAAATTTTCATTTAAATAATTAACAATGAGTTCTTGATCTTCAGAAAATCGATAAATCATTTTGAAGTTTTCTAACACACCATCATTGTTGTAGGTAGAATTAATCTTTACAATATCTCCAAGATAAATTTTAGAAAAATCATAAATATCTTTGCCGTTAATTAATAGTCGATCAATATCTTTTCCTTCTAAGCCACCTTTTCTAAGTATTTTTGCAAAATTATCACCTTGATTAATAAAAATTTCTTTAAATTGATCATTTTCAATTTCAATAATTAATTCCTCTTTAGTTTTGAATTTGATTGGAAGATTTTTTTTAGTATCAGCATACGTGACTTGACTTTCTTTTTCTTTATCAAATAAGCTGAATAAATTATCAAATGTAATATCCTTAAAGTAATTTTTTGATTTTTCCTCATCGAACTGAGGGTCTGATAAGCTTTCAATATCTATTTTTTCATAATATTTTTGAAATAAATCCTTATCAAAATAGTTAATATTCATATCTTCAAATAAAACTAAATCCCTTTGGTAGTATTTTGAAAATTCTTGATAACTAATATAAAAAAAAAATAATCCAAAAATAAAAATTATTATACTTATAAATATTTTTACATTTAAACTCTTTGTTCTTGTCATTTATTTCTTTATAAAGGATTTAATTTTTATCAATATATATATAAATGAAAAATATCCAAAAAGTACTTGCTAATATTGTCCACGAAAGCAGTAAAATATTTTGGGTATTATTTAAAGTTATTCTTCCTGTTGTTATTATAATTAGACTCTTAGAATTAACAGGAGCTATCCCTTATCTTGCTAAGTTTCTTGAACCATTAACAAGCTTCATTGGAATAGACGGCTCATTAGGGCTTGTTTGGATGGCTGCAATTTTGGTAAATATCTATGCTGGTATGGCTGCTTTTGCTAGCCTTCAATCTATTTTCGACTATAGCGTTGCAGAGACTACTATTTTGGGACTCATTATTTTAATAGCTCATAGTTTACCGATCGAGGTTGCTATTGCGAGAAAATCAAGAGTATCAGGATTATTTAATTTACTATTTCGTTTTATCAACGCAGTGATAGCAGGTAAAATTTTAAATTATATCTTTATTAAATTCGATTTATTCAATGAAAAAAATCAATCAATATTAGAGATACCAGAAAAAATAACCTCTAATTTGGACTGGTTAATTCTCCAGTCTAAAAATTTTTTTATTATCTTTTTGATAATTTTCTTAATCATTTCAACAATTAATATTTTAAAATTTATAGGGCTCTGGCAATTTATTATTAACATTTTAAGAATTCCCCTTTCTTATTTAGGAATGTCTGAAAAAGTAGCCAACATTATTTTAATTGGACTTACTTTAGGGATTTCTTTTGGTGGCGGATTTTTAATTGAAGAGTCAAAAAAGAATAATATTTCTAAGAAAGATATCCTTCTATCCTTATCGTTCCTTAGTCTATGTCATAGCATTATTGAAGATACAATCCTGATTTTACTTTTAGGAAGTCACATAAGTGGAATATTGTTTTTTAGAGTATTTTACACAATAATTATCATTTTATTTATGAAATATTTACTCGATACGAAATTTCAAAATAAGATATTAAATAAAATTACTTATGACTAATTATATTCAATTTCCTCGTTATTGTTTGTTCTTGATTCCGAATGAAAACTTTATTGAAGACTTCAATACTTTTTGTAAAAAAAATTCAATTAACACCTCTAGTTTAAATAAGTCAATTTATGGTTTTCATTCTACCGTAAAAGCGCCATTTTATTTATCACATCTATACTCTGAAAATCAACTTATTGAAAAATTTCAAAATATTGACATGAAAAAAATTCATTCACTCTTATCAAATACATACTTAGTAAATAAACTAGAATCTTTTAAAAAATCTTTGGTCTTAAAACTAGATCAAAACAATAATTTTGACTTTGTGACTAATAGTTTAATGAGAGATTTTGATCTTTTTCGAAAAACTCTAAATAACTCTGAACTTAAAGAGGATATAAAAAGGTTTAATCAACTATCCGAGAAAGAAAAAATATATTTTCAAATTTGGGGATACCCATACTATTTTGAATACTCTTTTCATCATGTCACACTTCCTATTTATGAAGGAGCAAAGCAGGATTACATAAATTCAATACGTGAAGTTAAATATGAAAAACTTAGCCTACTAAGGCAGAATAATATAAATGAGAATTTTAAAGAGATTTCAAGTTTGTCATAGGGCTTAAAAATAAGCCCTATGATTAAATATCATATTTTATAGATAGTCGTATCCACCATTTTCCCAAACATACCAAACGTATCCGGGAAGAGTAACGTCACCTTTGTCATCAAAACTAAGGCTACCCAATACAGTGTCAAAGCTACCTGAATTTAAAGCTTCTAATACTGAGTCGGAGTCATTGCTACCTGCTGTTGCAGCTGCTTGAGCCCATGATTGGATTGCGGCATAGGTGTATAGTACGTAGCCTTCCGGGGTAATTCCAGCATCCTTAAATTTCTTTACTAGATCAGCGTTTGCTGGATCTTTCGCAGGATCGGGACTAAATGTCATTAAAGTTCCTTGGCCAGCATCACCTGTGATTGCCCAATACTCAAGAGTCACTAGAGCATCACCAGAAATTAATTGGGTATCCATGCCTTGATCTCTCATTTGACGAACCATCAGTCCGGCTTCTGTGTGATAACCACCAACATATAAGGCATCAATATTATTTTGCTTTAACTTAGATACTAATGCTGAATAGTCTTTTTCTCCAGCTGTGTAAGCTTCATATAAAGCGGTATTGCCTCCTAATGCTTCAAAAGCCGCCATAGTTGCATCCGCTAAACCTTTTCCGTAAGCAGTTTTATCGTGAACGATTGCAACATTTTTACCGCTATAATTATCAAAAAGATATTGACCAGCAACTTGACCTTGTTGGTCATCCCTTCCACAGACTCTATGAGTATAAGGCCCTGGTCTTTCATCAGTTAAAGCAGGGTTAGTAGATGCAGGGGAGATTTGAATAATTCCCTCTTCGTTATAAACTGAAGATGCAGGAATTGATGATCCTGAACAAAAGTGTCCAGCAACAAAACTAACTCCTTGGCCTACAAGATCGTTTGCTACAGCAACTGCTTGTTTTGGGTCACAAGCGTCGTCACCAATAACTAATTCTAGCATTGCCCCATTAACACCGCCATTGGCGTTAATATCTGCAACTGCCATTTCTGCTCCAGCTGCCATTTGTTCACCAAATGAAGCATATTGACCACTCATTGGTCCTACTGTTGCGATTTTTACTGCATGACCTCCAGCGAAAGCTGAGGAAAAAGTCATTGCAAATAAAGCAACTAAAATAGATATAAGTTTATTCATAATTTTCCTCCTATATAGGAAACTACAAAATAAATAATTCTTAGAGTAGATACAAGCTTATTGATTATTTTTTTTAAAAGAAAACAAGCCTATTTTTTGATATTTCCAAGGGTATTGATTAACCATGTAGTTTATTTTAGTTAACCTATAAGAAATCAAAGAAATTAATGATAGTACAATGAAATCAATTAGAAACATGATTATTGAGAGTAATTCTTGTTCGAAAAGTGCAAAAAGTAAAAAGCGATCAAACACAGTTAATAATAAAACATAAAAAATCATCAATAAAACTGATTTCCATGAATTCGCCATAGCCTTTCCAAGTTGGTAACTACACCATCCAAAAAGTATCAAAGTCATCAAAATAAATTCAAATAAATGAAATTCCATTAAACTCCCTCTAAATATGCTTTTTTAATTTCAGGGTTTTCTAGCAATTGTTTTGACTCACCGCTTATTGTTACCTTGCCATTTACTAATACATACCCTCTATCAGATAATTTTAATGCACCAAATGCATTTTGTTCAACTAATAAAATTGTCGTGTCATTTTCTTTATTTATTCTTTTAATTGTTTCAAAGATTTGTTTAACAATGATCGGAGCTAACCCTAAAGAGGGTTCATCTAATAAAAGTAAACTAGGTTGAGATACTAACGCACGACCAATTGAAAGCATTTGTTGTTCTCCACCAGATAATGTCCCACCTCTTTGATTAATCCTCTCCTTAAGTCTAGGAAAAATCTCAAAAATAAATTCTAAATTAATATCTTTTTCTCTTTTTAGAGGATCTCCAATTAAAAGATTTTCATAAACAGTTAATTTGGGAAATATTCTTCTTCCTTCTGGGGATTGAGAGACGCCCATTCTGATAATTTCATGTGTTGGAAGAGTTGATATTTCGGTGTCATTAAAAATAATTGATCCAGTCTTAGCGGGAACTATTCCGCACAATGTCATTAATAAAGTCGATTTACCCGCACCATTAGAACCAATGATAGAAACTATTTCTCCCTTGTTAACTTCTATTGAAATATTATCTAAGGCCTGAATATTTCCATAATAACTACTAATATTCTTTGCTATTAACATTTACTCTTCACCTAAATAAGCTTTGATTACTTCTGGATTTCCTTTTACTTCACTTGGCATGCCTTCTGCGATTTTTTTGCCATAGTCTAATACAACAACCTTATCGGATATTCCCATTACCACGCTCATATCATGTTCAATTAATAAAATGGATATTTTATGTTCATTTTTAATGAATTCTAATAAGCTGTTTAGTTCAAGTGACTCTGTTGCATTTAGACCAGCTGCAGGCTCATCTAGGCATAATAGAATTGGATCTGTGCACATAGAGCGGCAAATTTCAACTTTTCTTTGTTGACCATAAGGCAAGTTTCCCGCTTCTATATCTGCTCGATCGGTTAATTTGATTTTATCTAGCCAATATTTTGCTAGTTCTTTTGCCTCATTTTCTGCATTTAAAAAAGATTTGGCATTGACTAAACCCTTTAGAGTATACATAGAGGCTTTCATTAACTTATTATGTTGAGCTACTATAAGATTTTCTAGAACAGTCATTTGTGGAAAAAGCCTTATATTTTGAAAAGTTCTCGCTACTTTTGCTTTTTGTGGAATGGTAAAATCATTCATTCTTTCAAGATTAAATTGCTTTTTTGAATTTAGTAAAATCTCACCAACTGTTGGCTTATAAAAACCAGTAATGCAGTTAAAGACAGTAGTTTTGCCCGCACCATTAGGCCCAATAAGAGATGTGATTGAGTTTTTTTTTACACTGAATGAAACATCGTCAATGGCAATTAAGCCGCCAAATTTCATTGTAAGGTGGTTTATTTCTAAAATATTACTCATTTTTTTTATTTAAAAGAATTGATGGTTCACGATTTGCAAGGAGTCCACGAGGCTTAACAATCATAATAATTATCATTGCTAAACCAAAAGCTAGCATTCGAAATTGTTCAAGTTCCCTAAAAAGTTCTGTACTTCCAATTAATAAAATAGACGCAATAACCACTCCGATTTGACTACCCATACCCCCAAGCACAACGATGGCTAAAATGATAGCCGACTCAATAAACGTAAAACTTTCTGGACTTACAAAACCTTGTCGAGTGGCAAAAAAAGATCCAGCAAAGCCGCCAAACATTGCTCCGATTGCGAAAGCAGTTAACTTAGTGTTTGTAGGATTAATTCCAATAGCTCTACAAGCTGTTTCATCTTCACGAAGTGCCTCCCATGCCCTTCCTACAGGAAGGTTACGTATTTTCATCGTAAAGAAGTTGGTTATTAAAGCTAAAATCAAAATCAAATAATATAAAAAAATTATTCGGTGCATGGTTGAATATTCTAATCCAAAGAGCTCATGAAAAGTTGTATCTTCACTTTTCCTAGCAAAAGGAAATCCAAAAAAGCTAGGTCTGGGAATTCTACTAATACCATCAGGTCCACCTGTGAACTCATACCAATTTAGAAGAATTAACCTGATAATTTCTCCAAAACCAAGAGTTACTATAGCTAAGTAATCTCCTCTAAGTCTCAGCACAGGAAATCCAAGAAGAATACCAGTAAAGGCAGCCAGAATACCCGCTAAAGGTAAACATATCCAAAAAGATAGGTCAAAAGTGGTAGCAAGAAGGGCGTATGAGTATGCTCCCACTGCAAAAAAAGCGACATAGCCCAAATCTAATAAGCCAGCCAATCCGACTACAATATTAAGCCCCCATCCCAACATAACATAGGTTAAAACAAGGGTAGCTACATCGACAATATATCTATTGGCAAATGGCATAAATGGTAAGGTGAAAGCAATAACAGCCGCAGCAGCGCCTAAATAAAAATTTAGTTTCTTTAAAAATTTCTTTTTATTTTTTTCAGAATTTTCTTGAGGTTTTTTTTGAATTTTGGAAAACCAATAAATATGAAATAAAAAACGTACTCCAACCACAAAAGCAACAACGAAAAAGGCTATGATAAAATTATAATTAAAAGTTAAACCTGTAGAGTCAACCGTTGATATCTCCGTTCGAAATCCAACTATGGGAATGAGCAATACAGTGGCAATTAAACCAGTAAAAATTAAATCTTTAATAATTAGTGAAAAGTTTTTTTTGGAACTCATTAAACTTTTTCGACTTCTGGTTTTCCTAAAATCCCATAGGGTCTAAAAATTAAAACAATTACAAGAATTCCAAATACAGCAACATCCTTATACTCAATCGTAAAATAAGCAGACCAAAAAGTTTCAATTAATCCAATTAATAATCCCCCAATTACCGCACCAGGTATCGAACCAATTCCACCTAGTACAGCAGCTGTAAAAGCTTTAATGCCAGTTAAAAAACCAATAAAGAAATCAATTACACCATAATAAAGAACAAACATCATACCTGCCACTGATGCCAATGAGGCACCAATGATAAAGGTAATAGATATAGTTCTGTCAACGTTAATCCCTAAGAGTTTAGACATTGTAAGATCTTGTTCGCAGGCTCTTTGAGATCTACCTAATGGTGTTTTGGAGATTATGTATGAAAAAATAGAAAGCAAAATAACAGTGATAATAATAATAAAAATTTGCAAATAGCTAAAACTTACAACCATTGATCCATTCTCAAAAAAAGTAAAACCTCCCTGAATAATAGGCTGTATAGGTTTGATCTTTGCACCTTGAGAAACTTGAACAAAATTTTGTAAAAATATAGAAGCACCGAGGGCAGTTATTAACGCAGCTAAGCGAAAAGAACCCCTTAGAGGACGATAGGCAACCCTTTCTAAAGTCCATCCATAAACGCTGGTAACTAAAATGGCTGCTAGCAAAACGATTAACAATGCCAATGGCAGGAAGGCACCGGTACCCACACCAAGCAATACCATAGCGATCAGTGATACAAAGGAACCAATCATGAAAACATCTCCGTGCGCGAAGTTAATCATTCCAATGATGCCGTACACCATAGTGTATCCAATAGCTATCAGGCCATAAATTGAACCTAGCGTAAGAGAGTTAATAAGTTGCTGCAGAAAATATTCCATAATTTTATTCCTTGGGAAATATACCTTAATAATTCATAAAAATTAAGTTAGTTAATTGTATGTTAATTTGATTTATTCCGATCAATATGATTAGTTAACCTAAGTGATTAGATAAATATGAGTATATACTCGAAAAAAAGAAAAAATTCAGGATTTAGGTTAATTATTTATAGTATTTTTCTTTTATCGATAATTTTAATTATAGGATACTATTTTTTTTATCCCAATAATTTAAATACCATTCCAGATGAAAATCCCCTTGAAACTATTATTGAAGTTAGTGATCAAGTAGAAGTGATAAATAAAACTAATGAGACAAATGATTCTCTTGGTGAAATTGAAATTGATTTATCAAATTATCTTCAAGTTAATGATTTGGATAGAAAAATAAAAGATTTTATTCAAAATAATCCTGATTTTATTATTGATGTTCTTAGAAAATACCAAGATGAGCAAAATAAAGTTGAGCAAGATAAAATAAGTTCACAAAATAAATCAAATATATCTAGTTTAAATTTATTTGATAATCCAATGATAATTGGTAATTCAAATGCTTCAAAAATTATATTTGAATTTGTTGATTATAACTGTGGTTATTGTCTAAAATTTCATGAACAAGTTCTTAGTGTATTAAACGAAAATCAAAATACTAAATTAGTCATAATGCAAATGCCTATTTTGGGTGAAAGTTCTATTACTTTATCTAAAATTGTTATAGCAGCAAGTTTTCAAAATAAATTTGAAGAAGTCCATAACTATCTTTATTCCTCAGATCGTAAATCAAAAATGGCTGATATTTTAGGAGATTTATTTTTGATGGACATAGATATAGCCCAATTAGAACAAGACATGAATTCTGAAAAGGTCTCTGATGTTATTTTATCTCATGAACAATTTGTAAATAAATTCAAGTTTAATGGTACCCCAGCAATTATCATTGGTGATACAATTATTCCTGGCTATATAGAAAAAGATAAAATTTTAGAAATTTTGGAAAATGAATTTTCCTAAATTTTATGAAAATAAATAATTTTTCTAAGATATCTTCAAATATATTCAGTTCTCGAATTACTGGTTTTATTAGGGATGTTTTATTTGCAAATTTTTTAGGAGCAAACATTTTATCAGATGCTTTTTTGTTTGCTTTTAGATTACCAAATCTTTTAAGAAGAATTTTAGCTGAAGGCGTCATGAACAGTGTATTTATTCCACTTTATATTAAGCAAAATAAAGAAAGTCAGACCCTTGCTAATGATTTTACTTTGGCAATTTTTTTAATTTTTTTATTAATTACATCCATAATGTCTGTATTTGTTTATTTTTTTAGTAGCAATATTGTCCTTATGCTTGCCCCAGGTTTTTTAGAAAATTACGACCAGTTTAATCTGGCAAGCCAGTTAGTACCAATTATTTTTCCTTTTTTGATTTTTGTAACGCTTTCAGCAGTATTAAGTTCAGTCCTTAATATAAAGGGAAAATTTTTTTTACCATCTTTTTTGTCAGTAATTTTGAATTTATTTATGATAGTCACTCTTTTAATATTTAAGTCTAATTCTCATTTTCCTTTAGCTTGGACAATTTTGATAGCAGGAATAATTCAATTATTTTTATTATTGGTAAATATAGAATTTTTAAAATCATTATATCAATTTAGTTTTAGAACTTTTTTAATTTTAAACTCAGTCTTAAAAATCTTTTTTAAGCGATTCTTATTTTCTATTTTTGGCTCTGGAATTGTTCAATTAAATATTTTTATTTCGATGCTATTTGCATCTTTGGTAGGAGAGGGGGCAATAAGCCATATCTACTATGCTGACAGAATAATAGATTTGCCCTTCGCATTAATTGCCGTTGCCATGACATTTACTCTTTTGCCATATTTAAGTAAAAATATTTCAGATGAAGAAAAAAATGCAAATGCTTTTAATCAAACAATAATTTTTTGTTTTATTTTTGCTATACCTTGTAGTTTTGCATTATTTTTTATTTCTGAGGATATAATAACAGTTCTATTCGGAAGGGGGGAATTTATGAGTAAAGATATTTTAATTACTTCAAATTTACTTGTTATTTATTCTTTTTCTCTTCCCGGTTATATGATCTCCAGAATATGTAACCAAGTTTTTTATTCTTACGAAAGAGTAGACTTACCAATTAAAGCTTCATTGCCTACTTTCTTTTTAAATTTAATACTATGCTTTTCTTTTTATCGTTCAATGGGCGTATATGGTTTGGCTATCGCTGGAGCAGCTAGTGTTTGGCTTAATGTCTTTATACAAGTATTATTCTTAAAAATATATTTTGCTAAATTTTATAAGAAAATTAATTTGTTAGACATTATCAAAATAATAAAAATATTTACCTCATCTTCTATAATGATATCTATAATATTAATTTTGCAATATTACTTAAACATTAACATTTATATAGACTTACTTATTCTAATAGCTGTAGGAATTTCTGTTTATTTTATTGTGTTAAAATTATTAGGGCTGGAGGAATATCGGTTAATATATAAATCAGTCCGATTTAACTAAATTTACTGTTTACTATCTAATTTTTTTATATAAAAGTGATTGTCCCTATTAAGGGCGTGTAGCTCAGCTGGTTAGAGTACTTGCTCGACACGCAAGGGGTCACAGGTTCGAATCCTGTCACGCCCACCATTTACTTTTACTTATTTTTGTATAAGTTTTATTAATGCGAATAATCTTATTACTAATTTCTTCGTTGTTTTTTCATTCGCATCTTTCTGCAAATAGTTTTTCAATTTTTGGGGGGTCTTATGATTATGATGATGATAATACATCAACTCTCTACGGTTTAAACTATCACCTCTCTGATAGTGAAATTAGTGTTTTTAGTTTATTTGATATAAATCCTGTTTTGGGAGGATTTGTAACTGCAAAATCTGCTACTATGTTTTATGGAGGATTTGAGACTAATATTGGCCAAGATGTAATTTTTCTTAACTTATCATCTTCAGCTGGAATTTATTCAAATGGTGATGGCAAAGATCTAGGCAATGCTCTACAGTTCAAATCTGAGGTAAATCTCTTTTATAGTTTGAGCAAATCCTCGAGAATTGGTATTGGATCACATCATATTTCAAATGCCGGCTTAAGTTCAGTTAACCCAGGCACTAATAATTACTACTTAATCTTTAATAGAGATTTTTAATTTAATTCATAATAAATTAATTGTTTAAACCTCTTTAATCGTTTATTTTTAAGCATGATAAAAAACTTTTTAGCCTATTTAGTTTTGTCATCTATTTTGATTGTGGTCTTAGTAATTGGGTATGATCCCATTATAGGTTACTACAAAGCCAATCCTTATATTAATGGAGTAATATTGCTCACACTTATTGTTGGTTTTTTAATTTACTCAATCAAAATTATTTCTCTCAGTTCAGAATACAGATTTATGAATTCTGTTGCTTTTGGAAAATTAAAGATCAATGACACAAGTCTTAATAATTATCCAATTACTAAAAATATTGCTAAAAATCTTGGTATTATCTCCTCTAATAAAAAAATTAATAAGTCTCTAGAAGAGATCTTAGATGAACTCTACTCTAGTGTTGAGAGTGGAAAAGATATTTCTAAATATTTAATTAATTTAGCTGTATTTCTAGGACTAATTGGTACGTTTTATGGACTTTTATTAACTATAGGTAGCGTATCTAATGTTATTGACGGCCTTTCTATTGAGCAACAAGATTTTGGAGTTTTTTTTGACTCTTTAAGAAATGGTTTAAAATCACCATTAACTGGCATGACTATAGCTTTTAGTTCCTCTTTATTTGGTTTGGTCACCTCTCTAATTCTTGGATTGTATGAAGTAATTATAAAAGGAGCTAAACAAACTTATTTTGAATTCTGTGAGAGTCAGATTAGACTTTATTATAGCTCCAGCTCTAAATTATTAAATACTCCTTCCAGTCAAGATAATTCAGAATTAATATCAAAACTATCTGATCTTGTTGATAGCATAAAAAACATGAATAATAATTTTATAAAATCTAACGAAGAAGTTAAAAAAGAAATTTCCTCAGAAATTAAAAACATCAGCAAAAGTATTAAAGACCTAGAAAAGAAGTGAACTACTATTCTAAGTCCCAAAGAGCTGAAGAAAACAGTATAATTTGGCCGGGTTTTGTAGATGTCCTTGCATCTACACTGATGGTCATAATATTTGTTGTGTTACTTTTTACCGTTGCTCAGGTTTATTTAGGGGATTTGGTTGTTGGAAAAAATGAACAAATTCAAAATTTAGAGAAAACTATAGAAATTCAAGATGAAACTATCGTTGAACAAGACCTTTCTCTCTCCGGTAAAGAATTAGCTTTAATTGAAAGACAGGAGGTTATTAAGCAGTTAGATACTGAACTCGAAATTCTAGATGAAGAGATTAGATCAAAACAGACTGAGATTTCTGAAAAAGAAAATTTATTAATAGCTAAAGATGAACTATTAAGTCAAAAAGATGAAACTATATTATCTTTAGATGATTTAATTAATCAACAAGCAATAGATATTACTGAGTTAAATGAAATTATAGCACGTATTACAGATGAGCTATCTTTATCTCTGGAGGAAAAAGAAGAACTAAGAAGCAAGCTATCCTCTTTAGGTGAAGAACAACAACTTTTGAAAAATCAATTGCAAGAATTAGGCGGAGAAAACCAATTGTTGGTTGGTCAATTATCAGACTCCCAAGGACGAATTCAATCTTTACTCGAGTCTTTAAGTTCGTCTAAGGGCGAAAATGAAATTTTAGAAACTCAAATTAGTTCAGTAGAAAATCAAAATCAATCCTTAAGAGATCAGATAGCATCGTTAGAACAAGACTCTCTGATACAAGGGACGAATTTAAATGAAGCTTTAGCACAAATTTCAAGACTCTCTGAAGATATAAAAATATTAAGTAACGAAATTCAATTACTCAATAACTTACTAGACTCCAAAGAAGCAGAAATAGCATCCAATAAAATAGAATTAGGCGAATTAGGAGATAGGCTAAATAGAGTTTTGACTAGTGAATTATTCAAATTACAAAAATATAAATCTGAGTTTTTTGGTCAACTATCTGAAACTCTTGGACAAAGAGAAGATATACAAATCAAAGGGGATAGGTTTATTTTTCAATCAGAAATTTTATTTGAATCAGGTAGTGCGGATATTCAATCAGAGGGAAGAGTTGCTTTATCATTAGTAGCCAAAACTTTAATTGATCTATCTGATAAAATACCAACTGATTTAAATTGGATTTTACAGATAGATGGGCATACAGATAGGGTTCCGATTGCAACTGCTAAGTTCCCATCTAACTGGGAACTTTCACATGCTAGGGCTTTAGAAGTCGTGAAGTTCTTTATTCAACAAGGCGTACCTGCCGATAAACTCTCAGCTAATGGATATGGCGAATACCAACCAATTAGTTTGGGTAGTTCCGGAGATGATTTAAAGTTGAATAGAAGAATAGAATTAAAAATTACTCAGAGATAATTTTATTCAATCCACATTTTAATAATTTTATCAGGATCTTCGACCAATCCGTTTTTAATCGGATCACCTTTTTTGATCATATCTACAAATTCCATTCCTTCAATAACTTCTCCCCAAACTGTATACTGTCCATCTAAATGGGGAGTATCATCAAAACAAATAAAAAACTGACTATCGGCACTATTAGGGTCTTGGGCTCTTGCCATGCTTAATGTACCTCTTTTATGGGAGGTATTATTAAATTCAGCATTGATGTTATTTCCAGATCCGCCTGTACCAGCACGTCTGAGGTCATAGGACTCAGAATTAGAGTTTCCAAATTGAACATCTCCAGTTTGAGCCATAAATCCATCTATAACTCGATGAAAAACTACTCCGTCATATTTTCCTTGAGCTACAAGTTCTTTAATTTGTTTAACATGGTTCGGTGCCTTATCTTCTAAGGTCTTGATTTTGACTATACCGTCTTTGAGCTGTAAGTTGATGACATCCTCCTTGGATAAAACATTATTAGAAAATAAAAGAAATATGACTGAAAAGAATATTTTAATCAAATTCATTTAATCAAGTTAGCACAAATTAATTTCAATCAAATTTAATTTTTCGTTAATTCTGTCGCGATTGAAAAAATCCTTTTTTTAAGAGAGTTAAGACCGTTAGATCGAGAAGGCCCTAGATGACTTGATAGTCCAATTTCATCAAAGAAATCGAGTGGTTGATCTAGAATAGTTTGTGGTCTTTCATTATTGTAAACATACTGAACAAGATAGAATAACCCTTGCACAATCACTGAATCGCTAGCTCCAATAAAAGTTAATTTATCTTCAGAAAGTTGAGGAATAACCCATAAATTCGAAGTGCATCCTTGAACTCTGAAATCCTCATTTTTGAATTTATCCTCTAATTTTGGTAACTTTTTACCAAGGTCAATTAAATATTGATATTTATCTTCCCAATTATCGAAATAAGAAAAATCCTCCTTAATTTGGTTGATTTTTTCTTGAATTGACATAAATTCCCACTTTATTAATTTAACTTAAGAAATAAACATGAAAATCAAGAGTTCACTAAAAACTGCAAAAACAAGAGATAAGAATAATCAGCTAGTTAGAAGAAAAGGCAGACTTTACGTTATTAATAAGACAAACCCTAGAATGAAGGCCCGTCAGGGTTAATTTTAACTCAAATATTTTTCTACCTCAAGTGCCGCCATACAGCCCATACCTGCAGCTGTTATAGCTTGTCTATAAACCTTGTCTTTTACATCTCCAGCGGCATAGACCCCTATTAAAGAGGTCTCTGTGCTATCAGGTTTGGTAATAATATAACCTTCAGAGTCCATATCGACTTGACCATGAAAAAGTTTGGTGGCAGGGACATGGCCAATTGCAATAAAAACTCCATCTAAATCTAATTCTGAATTTTCATTTTTATCTTTATGAAAAAGTTCAATAGACTTTAATTCTTGATCGCCTATAAACTTCGAAACTTCAGTGTTCCAGATGAATTTTATCTTTGGGTTATTTTTTAGACGATCTTGTAAAATTTTTTCTGCCCGAAGTTGATCTCTTCGATGAATAAGAAAAACCTCGGATGCGAATTTTGTAAGAAACAATGCCTCTTCAGCCGCGCTGTTCCCCCCTCCAATGACTGCAACCTTTTTGTTTTTAAAAAAGAAACCATCACAAGTTGCGCATGCAGATAGACCATGTCCTTGAAATTTTTTTTCATTTTCAAGCCCTAACCATCTTGCTTGTGCCCCGGTACTAATGATTACAGTTTTAGTTTCAATAATATTACCGTCATCAAGGTATACTTTTTTTATTGAGTTTTTAAAATCCACTTTTATCACTTCAGTGTTCAATATTTCTGTCCCAACTAATTCAGATTGCTTTTTCATTTGCTCCATGAGCCAAGGTCCCTGAATTGGATTTTCATAACCAGGGTAATTTTCAACATCGGTCGTAATTGTTAATTGACCTCCCGGCTGAAGACCACTAATAAGGGTTGGATTTAAATTAGCTCTTGCAGAATAAATTGCAGCTGTATAACCAGCAGGGCCTGAGCCTATGATCGTAACATTTTTAGGATTAGCCATTGATAGGCCAGCTAGTAGGGAAGGTTACATAGTTTATTTGCATGCATCTTCTCTCAATTTTAATCTCTTTCTTTTCTAGTCCATGCCAAGTGTTGTCGCCTGAGGCAAAAAAATATCCAGAATTATGTTTGTAGGGAACTGTTTTGACAAGCTTCATATCAAGATCATAGAAATCTGTGCCAAGTGTTTCTGATTCATTGTAAGTGTTAATGAATAACATCATAGTCATCAGTTTTTCAGGGATATCTAGATGAGGTCTTAACCAAAAACCTTTTCGATCTGCAATATATTCGATTCGAATATAACTACCTGCTAAATTCTTTTTAATTTTTTCTTGAATGGCATCAATGACTTCATTGTCTTTTAAATCCTCAATAAGTTCCATTCCGTTTGGGAGAAGATTAGAATTATCTTTTTCTAAAAAAACTCTAAGTTTGCCATCTATACCGTCTCCTCCCGCATCAGCGGCTCTTGTACCATCAAATGATCGAGGGGCATCCGATATTTTAACATTTTGAATTTCATCTATCATTTTTTCAGACAAAGGTGTGTTTAATTCCCAATGAGGAAAGGGTTCTTTGTAAGATGAAATTTTATTTAATATTGAATCTTTAAGATGCACTATTTTTGAACCATAAATTACTTTTGATCTTATTCAAGATTTTACTTTTTAATTCGAAATTATAGTCTTTCATTGAAATAGCATAAGGTTCAATATCTCTATCAAAACTTTTTAGCATGCCTTTCTGTTTAGTCATTTGATAAAATAACTTATATCTTTTTGGACAACTGCTCTCCTCAAATTCATATAGAAACGTTCCAGTTTCAGATGAAATCGCCTCAGAGATCATGGAAATTGAGTCCCAAGTTACAATATGCATTTTAGCTTCAGATAAAAGTTTACCATAACTAATAGGATCAAATAAATTATCCAACAATCTTATATTTTTATTATCTAGCTTTCCTAGCTTTTCTATAAATTGATCCGGAGTTCTTCTTGAAGGAATTACATTGACTGGAAATTTTTTTGATAAAAAATCTAAGTCATCTAATATTTTATTTTGTGTATCCTGATTGAATTTAAAGTATTTGTTACATCCTCCAATTATGAAATTTACAGCTTCAGTTTTTTTTTTAATAAAATCATAATTAATATTATGTAGCGCCAATAAAGTAGAAATGTTGTTTGGTTTTTTTAACTTATCATGTTCAGGCGATATTATCAGGTCGAAAAGGTTATAATTTGTCTTAGGATCTTGAATATGAATGTTGAAAACAAGATCTTTAAATTTTCTTTTCAAGTAAATAGAAGCTTTAACACTTTTTTTACCACAGCTAATTAGAAGTACTTTTGAGTCGATAGTAATTTCATTTAGATTTTTATATGTAAATTTAGCTGCGGGTATCAGTTGAATTGGCAAATTTTTAAAAAAAGAATTAATATGAATATTAAAGTTTACGTGAGAATTGCAAATTAGTTTGGCAAGTCCTTCTATTTGGCTCCTCATCCCAGCAGCCCCCTCGCTGATGGTGATGGCTTTAAAGTCGATCAAATGATTTATTTAAAACGAACCGATTTAATTTCATATGAGGTAATACCCTTTGGTGTTGAAACCTCAATATAGTCACCTTTTTTCTTGCCAATTAATGCACGGGCAATAGGGCTTGTAACGGAAATCTTCTTTTTCTCAATGTCTGCCTCAACCTCACCAACTAATTGATACTTTGACTCTTTATTGTCGTCTAAGTTAATAATCGATACTGTTGCGCCAAATTTTACCACGGTTCCTGATAATTTAGAAACATCAATGATCTCAGCTTGGGCAATTGTGCTTTCTATTTCTGCCACTCTACCTTCGATGAAACTTTGTTTCTCTCTAGCTGCATGATATTCAGCATTTTCAGATAAGTCACCGTTGCTTCTAGCATCCGCAATAGCCTTAATTATAATTGGTCGCTCAACAGTTTTTAAGTGTTTTAACTCATCAAGAAGCTTTTTTTGCCCCTCTTCTGTCATTGGTATTTTTTCCATTTTTTTAATCTCAATAAAGTAAGTGGTAGAAACTATTTAATTTTCAAGTGCTTTACAAATGAATTTTTCGTTAATAGATATGATGATTTTGAATAGCTTTAACCGAAATTTGGCTATTTTTGAGCAATATTAAAGATTTATATAGAATTTTTGCACTTCTTAGATTGGTAAAATAGGGTACGCTCAAATCAACCGCAGTCCTTCTAATAGTGAAACTATCTTTAATTGCCTGTTTATTTTCAGTGGTATTGATTATCATATCGATTTTACCTTCTTTGATAAGTTCAACAACATGTGGGGAACCTTCTGCTACTTTATTCACAAGATTAGTGACAAGACCTTTATTTGATAAGAATTCATGAGTACCTCGAGTTGTATAAATATTATAGTTATTCTCACTCAATGATTTGACTATTTCCAAAATATCATTTTTGTCTTCATCTTTCACTGAAACGAAAATATTTTTTAGATTATAAAGTTTATGACCTGAGCCAATCTGACTTTTCAAATAGGCCATATTAAAGTCTTCATCAATGCCCATGACTTCACCAGTACTTTTCATCTCTGGTCCTAAAATCACATCCGTATTGGGAAATTTATTAAAAACAAAAACCGCTTCTTTAATAGCAAAGTAAGGCAATGACTCAGGCTTAAAATCTATAAAATTTTTAGATAAAGTTTTTCCAGCGATTAACTCTGCAGCTATTTTAATGAAGGGGATGCCAATGGCTTTTGCTAAAAATGGTATAGTTCTACTAGCTCTCGGGTTGGCCTCAAGTATATATATTTCATTATCTTTAATTGCATATTGAATGTTCATCAAACCTATTGTGCCTAATTCATTAGCTAAGCTCTTACTAAAACTTTTAATCTGGTCGATAATGCTGATATCTAGAGAAAAAGGAGGAATGCAGCAGGCGCTATCACCAGAATGAATACCGGCTTCTTCTATATGCTCCATAATTCCAGCAATCATACAATTACCAGAATTATCTCTTAAAACATCTACATCTACTTCTTTTGCATCCTTTAAGAATTCGTCAATCAAAATAACATTATTTTCTAAAGCCCAATAATTTTGGTCAATATAATTTTGCACATCTTCCGAGCTATTCATTTTTTCCATCATTCTTCCACCAAGTACATAAGATGGCCGAAGTAAAATAGGGAATTTTAATTTAGTAGTCTTTTTGAGAAGTTCTTTTGTGCCAATTGATATGTCACTTTTGGGTTGTTTTAAGCCTACTTTTTGAATTAATTGCTGAAATCTCTCTCGATCCTCAGAAATATCAATTGCATCAAAAGATGTTCCGAGGATCTTGTATCCATATTCCTTTAATTTATTAGCAATTCGTAGAGGTGTTTGACCACCAAATTGGACCACCACTCCTTTTACAGAACCATTAGTATTTTCTCTATCGATAATATTTTTAACAAATTCAAAATCTAAAGGTTCAAAGTATAATTTATCAGAGGTGTCATAGTCAGTTGAAACTGTTTCAGGGTTACAATTAATCATAATTGTTTCATATCCTAAATTTTGAAAGGATTTTACTGCCTGAACACAGCAATAATCAAATTCTATACCCTGGCCAATTCTATTAGGACCTGAGCCAAGTATAATAATTTTCTCTTTTGTGGAAGGTCTCGCTTCACAACTAAACAAATTTACATCTTTGCTAAAACTTGAGTAGAGATAGGCTGTCGAAGAGTCAAATTCATTTCCACAAGTATCTACTCTCTTAAAAACATTCTTCATTCCATTATTATTCAATAAGTCATAAATACCTGTTACATCTTTTTTGATTAAGCTTGCAATATGAGTATTAGAAAAACCAATTTTTTTAGCCTGAGTGATTAAATTCAAATCGAAAGAACCTTGAGATTTAACTAGTAATTTTTCAACATCAATAATTTCTTTAATTTCCCTTAGAAAAAAATTATCAATTCCAGTAATTGAATTAATATCTTCTAAAGAAAAGTCTCTTCTGATTGCTTCGGCAACTATTATTAATCGATCTGGTCTTTGAATTGTTAATTGTTCTCTTAATTCAACATCTTTTAAATTGAGGAGTTCATGCGAAATATCAAAACCTAAATTATCTCCTTCAATAGAGTAGAAGCCTTTTAAAATAGACTCTTTGAAGCTTCTACCAATAGCCATTATTTCCCCAACAGATTTCATAGCAGTATTTAGAACTTTTGGAGTTCCTTGGAATTTTTCAAAATTAAATTTAGGAATTTTGGTTACCACATAATCTATAACTGGTTCAAAACTTGCGGGGGTGACTTTAGTAATATCATTCTTTAGCTCATCTAATGTATAGCCCACCGCTAAGAGGGCAGCAATTTTAGCAATTGGAAAACCTGTTGCTTTTGATGCCAATGCCGAGGATCTACTTACCCTCGGATTCATTTCGATAATTAGTATTCTTCCATTAGACGGGTTAACTGCAAATTGCACATTAGACCCACCTGTCTCGACTCCTATTTTTCTTAATATCGCAATACTTTGATTTCTTAACTTCTGAAATTCTTTATCAGTTAGTGTCAAGGCTGGAGCAATAGTAATGCTATCTCCAGTGTGAACACCCATAGGGTCTAAGTTTTCTATGGAGCAAACAATTATTGAATTATCTGATTTATCACGGACAACTTCAAACTCAAATTCTTTCCAGCCGATTAAAGATTCCTCTACTAAAGTTTTAGAAACAGGACTTAAATCAATAGCATTTTTAACTTTTGGCAAAAATTCATCTTTGTTGAATACAATACCTCCGCCACTACCCCCTAAAGTATAAAAAGGTCTTAAGATAAGAGGGTAGGTAACCTCTAAAGCTATTTTTTCTAAATCTGAAGTATCATCTACAATTATGCTAAAAGGGGTTTCTAGTCCTATTTCGGCCATAGCTTGGGCAAATAGTTCTCTATCCTCTGCTACATCAATTGACCTAGGGCTAGCACCAAGAATTTTTATAGGGTTGTTAGAGAAGTAATCCTCTTTATTTAATTCACGCACAATATTAAGAGCAGTTTGCCCTCCCATTGTGGGAAGGATCGCATCTGGTTTTTCCTTTTCAATTATTTTTTTAACAATTTCTTTATCAATTGGTTCAATATAAGTTTTGTCTGCAAATTCAGGATCTGTCATAATAGTTGCGGGATTGGAGTTAATAAGAACCACTTGGTAACCTTCAGTTTTTAACGCTTTGCACGCTTGACTTCCAGAATAGTCAAATTCACAAGCCTGACCTATTACAATTGGACCTGAACCAATTACTAAAATTTTAGAAATATCTTTTCTAGCTGGCATTAGATTTCATTAATTCAATAAATTTATCAAAAAGATAGCGACTATCATGAGGGCCGGGACTAGACTCAGGATGATATTGAACTGAGAAAAGTGGCTGTGACTTAGATTTCATACCATCTACAGTATGATCAAACAATGAAATATGGGAGATTTCTAAATCATTTGGAAAATCATCTTTGCTTACAACAAAGCCATGGTTTTGAGATGTGATTTCAACTCGGCCTGTTTCTAAATTTTTTACAGGATGATTGCCCCCTCTATGACCTTTATCCATTCTTTTAGTTTTAGCATTAAAAGCTAAACTAAGGATCTGATGTCCTAGACAAATTCCAAAAGTTGGTATTTTACTCTCTATAATTTTTTTAAGTTCTGGCTTTATGTTATTGAAAACCTTTTGAGGGTCACCAGGACCATTGCTTAAAAATATTCCATCTGGATTTTTTGACAAAATACTATCTGCTTTAAAATTCATATCAAACTCTAGTAAATTGCAATTTCGTTTAGAAAGATTTTTTTTGATATTGTCTTTAGCCCCAAAGTCAAGAAAAGCAATATTTAAAGCTTTACTTTTGATATTGTTGTCTTTTGTTTTTAACTCGCTTGTGTAATCAGCAATAACATCATTTTCTTCTAATGTTGGATACTGATTAATTTGCTCAATGATAAAATCGATACCTTTTTCATTGAAATAATTTTCGCTACATAACATGACATTTTTAGGACCAAAATCTCTAATAATTTTAGTGAGAGATCTGGTGTCTAAGTCAAAAAAAGCACATGATTTTTGGTCTAATAGCCATTTGGTAAAATTTATTTCAGATCTCCAATTAGAAGAATAACTATAAATTTCGCTACAAATTAATCCTGAAGCATGAATTTTCCATGATTCATAGTCCTCATCATTACAGCCAACAATACCAATAAGAGGGAAGGTAAAATTAATAAATTGTGATTTATAAGATGGATCGGTGAGTATTTCTTGGTAGCCTGTCATACTCGTGTTAAAGCAAATTTCAGCTATTTTAAATTGTTCAGAACTAAGGAACTTTCCTTTAAAAATGAAATCTTGATTATAAATGAGAAATCCGTTTTGATAATTTTGATTATTTTGATTATCTAATACGGTCATATTAAATCTTGAGTATTAGTATATTATTAGAAGGGAAATTCAAATGAGTTTGGCAGAAAAAATAGCAGAAGATGTAAAAAGTGCCTTAAAAAGCGGGGATAAAAAAAAATTATCTATAGCTAGGTTCCTTTCCTCAGAGTTAAAAAATTTTCTTATTAAAGAGAATCTAGATAGAGAATTATCAAAAATAAGTGAAGAAAATTTTTATAAAATAGTCAAAACACAAGTGAAACAAAAAAAAGAATCATTAGAATATGCTGAAAAGGCAAATGATCCCGTCATGATTGATACACTTAATTTTGATTTAGACTATTTAAATTCATATCTTCCTAGCACGATTAATGAAGAATCAACAAAAGAATTAATTTTAAATTATATTAAAGATCATCAGTTTACATCTAAGGACTTTGGTAAACTTATGGGGTTATTGAAGAGAAATCATGATAGCCAGATAGATTTAAACCTAGCATCTAGTATTATTAAAAAAATTTTTAGTGAATGACAGATGATAATATTAAAGAAGTTATAAATAGAACTTCTATCGTTGATATCATTAACGCCACTATTCCATTAAAAAAAAAAGGAAATAATTATTTTGGGCTAAGTCCATTTAAAAATGAAAAAACTCCATCATTTTCTGTAAATGAAGAAAAAAAAATTTTTCATTGCTTTAGCACAGGTGAACATGGAAATGTCATTGATTTTTTAATTAAAGTTAAAGGCTATGACTTCAAGGATGCATTGCACGAATTGGCATCAAAGGCAGGAGTTGAATTAAGCTATAGATCGTCAAAAATTAATTCAATTATTTATGAAATTAATGATTTTTCAAAAGAACTATTCCATTCAAATTTATTTCAGTCAAAAGTTTGTATGGATTATCTTCTTAATAAAAGAAAATTTTCTCAAGAAACAATTGAAAGATTTCACTTAGGTTCTTCTTTTAACTCTTCTGCACTTCAAAAAAAGCTTTTAGATAATTTTGAGTTAAAAGATTTAATTTCATCTGGTGTTTTTAATAAAAATCAAAATTCTAAAATTTTTTTTCATAATAGGGTTATGGTTCCTATTGCTAATACTCAAGAAAAAATTATTGGTTTTGGCGGTAGAGTTATTGATGAAAGTTTGCCAAAGTATATTAATACAGCGGAGACTAAATTATTTAAAAAGAAACAAATATTATTTAATGAAAGCAAACTAGATAAACATTTAGATAAAAGATTAATATTAGTTGAGGGGTATTTTGATGTATTGAAACTTTATCAATTTGGTTTTTTAAATTGTGTTGCACCTCTAGGAACATCAATCAATCATGAAAAGGTAATTGAACTAACCAAAAAAGGTTATGAAGTTATAGTATGTCTCGATGGAGATTTGGCAGGAAGGAATGCATCAATAAGGTTAATGAATAATTTGCTTTCCTCAAAAGATTTTGAACTTGGAGTGAAATTTGTTTTACTTCCAAAAAATTATGACCCAGATCTAATGCTAGAAACCGATTTAAAAGATCAACTAACCAAATTAATCAATCAACCTCTAAACATCGAGCAGTTTATTGATAAATATTTAGAAAAGTATTTTTCTAGTAAGGACATTGATGAACAATTTAAGGGCTCTAAAGTATTAAAAAGTATTTTATCCTCAATAGAAAATGTTGATTTAAAGAAAATATTAAATAAATATTTTCAAAACAAACCTTCAAATTTAAAGTCGCATTTTAAAAATCAAAATAAACAAATTTCAACTGCTGAAATGGGTAAAGACTTAAAATCTAAGTTTAGTGCAGCTTTGATTTTATTTTATATTGAAAATCCAGACTCTAGAGAGAAAATATATGATCTTTTGGCAACTGCAAAATTTCAATCAAAATTTAAAGATATTCGCAACGAAATTATTAAAAAAAACCTATTTAAATCAACGCCTAATGAACTTCATGACCATTTGGAGTCTAAAGGATTGAATTTTACAAAAAATTTACTATTTTCTAATGAAGTTCGAAGACTTTGCAGATTTGCCTCTTCTAGTTTTGAAGGTGACCCATACAACGAAATTGAAAAAACAATTAATTTTATAAAC
>VTPN01000011.1 GCA_008638215.1 Pelagibacteraceae bacterium | reverse complement strand
CATCCAGGTCTATTCAAATACAAGGACCTAAATCACAAGAAATATTATCAAAACTTACAAATGGATCCTTGGATGAAAATTTTAAATATTACCACTCTGGATTTTTTGAGATAGCAGGGCAAAAAGTTTATATTTCACGAACAGGCTGGACCGCAGAACTCGGTTATGAGATTTATACATTAGGTGGAGATACCAATTATAAAAAACTTTGGAACACAATTCTTGAAATAGGCAAACCTCTAGGACTGCATTTTGATGGAATTTTATCAATGGAAATGAGAAGAATTGAGGGAGGTATATTAGACAGCAATACTGATTTTGACTCTTCTATGAATCCTTTTGAAGCCGGACTTGGTAGACTGGTTGATTTAGACAAAGATGATTTTATTGGAAAAAAAGCATTAGAGGAACTGAGTCAAAAATCAGGAAAGAGATTATTTGGTATAGTTTCTGAAGAAGCTTTTAAATATAAATCTAATGTTTTCTTATCTAATGATGAAATTATTGGATATCTTCCTGCATCAACTTGGTCTCCAACTCTAAAAAAATATATTGGTTATGTACGATTTAACTATTCAGATAAATGGACTGATTTTAAGGTAAGAGCAGAAAGTTTAGATGATAATTTTATCAATTGTGAAGTCGTGGAATTACCATTTTATGATAAAGATAAACTTATCCCTAGAGGTAAGGATACGACAATTCCTTAATATAATTTATGTTTAAAGTATTTTGAAAATATGGATTTTATTTCCGTCTAAGTCTTTGATGTAAGCCCCGTAATAATTAGGAGTATGATCTCTTAATCCTGGCGCACCATCATCATATCCTCCAGCTTTAAGAGCTGTGGCATAAAACAAATCTACCTCTTCTTTAGATTTGGCAGTTATAATCATTTGTGACCCATTCCCTCTAGTTGCTGGTTTTTGATCAAAGGGTTTGATCACCCAAAAGCATTCTTGATCTAATGAATATCCATAACCTATTTCGTTACCAGTTGTTTGGCATCTAACGACATTAATTACTTTAAACACCGCATCATAAAACTTACCAGCCTCTTCTAAATTATTAGTTCCGTAGCAGATTCCAGAATAAAACAAAAGTTAATCTTTTTTTTTTCGAAAAAAAGGTATCAAAAAAACAAAACATGCAATGAAGAAAAAAATACTTCCAAACATAGCCCAAAAACTTCCAATGCTAGATATAATAAATCCGATGGCAGAAATTATAAATAAAATCCATCCTATTAAGTTAATTGTATTATTACTCATTTTTTTTCCCCAGCCCTTAAAATTATATTAAGAGCTGGAATATAAATTCTTATTTAATTTTTTAAGTATGTTTCTTTGGAGTCATCTAAGGCATCTTTCCAAGGAGTATGGTGTTTTGGTGCCACAGTCCCTGTCATTAAAGACTTATAAGAATTGTTTCGATAACCCATTATATCGTCATGTTTATGGTGTTCCCATTCCATGAATGTTTTGTTAACAGCTTCAATATCAAATGTTGGGTAATCAGTAGCTTCGATTAGTTCTTTGGTATAGTCACCTTGGAACCAAATCATATCTTCATCCGTCTCAAGCTTCTCTTCACGATCTTTCCATTCTTGATTGTTTTTTAGCATTTCATCTTTGGAAGGAAGAGATATCTTACCCATGATTACATCGCGTGCATACCATCCCTGAGCATCAAACATGTTAAATGTATAGAATTGGTCCTGCATTCCGATATACATCATTTTGGGATTGTCTACCCAGAAAATTCCTTTGTAGATACCAAGAGGCCATAAGCAGTTATTAGTTTTGAGTTTTAATTCATCTTCTAAGAATGGAAAATAATGGAGATACCCAGTACATAAAACTATTACATCTACAACTTTGCTAGTTCCATCAATAAAATGAACTTTATTTCCTTCATCTATGTGATCGATTAAGGGAACTTGTGAGAAGTTATCCGGCCAATGAAAACCAGTAGGGTTAGTTCTATAACTGATAGTCACAGATTTACACCCATACTTCCAACATTGTGAGGAAATATCTTCAGCTGAATAGCTAGTTCCAACTATCAAGATGTCTTTGTCTTTAAATTCAAGAGCATCTCTGAAATCATGAGCATGCATAACTCGACCGCCAAATTTATCTAAACCTTTGAAACTCGGCACATTAGGAGTTGAGAAATGTCCTGATGCACAAACTACATAATCAAATTCTTCTGTAGTTTTTGAATCATCAATTAAATTATGCGCAGTAACACTAAAGTTATCTTTATCTTTGTTATAAACAACACTTCTTACAGGTGTTCTAAATTTAATTTTATCTCTAAAGTTTGATTTTTTTAATCTGCCTTGAATATAATCAAGCATCACGGCTCTAGGAGGATAAGATGCAATGGGCTTTCCAAAATGCTCTTCAAAGGTGTAATCAGCAAACTCTAAACACTCTTTTGGTCCATTGGACCATAAGTAGCGATACATACTGCAATGAACCGGTTCTCCATACTCATCAGTTCCTGTTCTCCAGGTGTAATTCCATAAACCACCCCAGTCATCTTGTTTTTCATAACAAACTATTTCGGGTATTTTTTCGCCTTTTCTTTCGGCAGATTCAAATGCTCTTAGTTGTGCTAATCCACTAGGACCAGCTCCTATAATACAAACTCTCATGATTTAAATCCTCCTATAAAATTAAATCTAATGTAGATACTAGAAGAATAATCACTTAAAAAAAAATATTTTTTTGGTCAAATTTGTCATATCTTTTGGCAATTATTTTAGAAAATCTAAAAATTATTATAATTATTTGAATATTAAATTTGTTTCATAATTTGAAACAATATTTGTTGTAAGGTAATTTCAAAATGTATATTCATTTTAGTTAGGAATCGTAAATGCAAAAATATTCAATTTTTAGTTTAGTTAAAAATGCTTTTTCCAATCACGAAAATTGGGAGGTAGCTTGGAAAGATCCAGAACCAAAATCTGAATACGATGTCGTAATAGTTGGAGGTGGTGGACATGGTCTTGCTACAGCTTACTATCTCGCAAAAGAACACGGAATTACTAATGTTGCTATTTTAGAAAAGGGATGGATAGGTGGCGGTAATGTCGGAAGGAATACTACTATCTTAAGATCTAATTATATGTTTGATGCCAATTCTCATTTTTACGAGTTTGGGATGAAGCAATGGGAAAATCTCAGTCAAGAATTAAATTATAACGTGATGTACTCACCAAGGGGTATTATTAACTTAGCTCATTCCGATGCTCAAATGAATGCTTATGCTCGTCGAGGGAATGCAATGCGTTTAAACGGTATTGATGCTGTATTGCTTGGTAGAGAAGATCTTAAAAAAATGATTCCCTTTGCAGACTTCTCTGACACGTGTCGTTTTCCAATTCATGGAGGATTAATGCAACCTCGTGGTGGAACGGCTAGACACGATGCTGTTGCTTGGGGTTATGCTCGCCAAGCAGATGCTATGGGCGTAGATATAATTCAAAATTGTGAAGTTACCGGATTTGATGTTCAAAATGGCAAAATCCAAGGTGTTCAAACTTCCAGAGGAAGCATTAAAGCTAAAAAAGTTGGTTTATGTGTTGCTGGTAGTACTACTTTATTAGCTGATATGCTTAATATGAGATTACCAATTGAAGCTCATGTTCTCCAAGCTTGTGTTTCTGAACCTGTAAAACCAATTCTTGATCATGTTGTTACTTTTGGCGCTGGTCACTTTTATTGTAGCCAGTCTGATAAGGGTGAAATGGTTATGGGGGGAGACTTGGATGGATATAACAGTTATGCGCAAAGAGGCAACATGCCAATGATCCAACACGTTTTAACAGGTGGTCTTGCTGTTTTCCCTAACTTCAGTCGTTTAAAAATGCTTCGTACTTGGGGAGGTATTATGGATATGTCTATGGATGGTTCGCCAATTATTGACAAAACCCATATTGATGGAGTTTATCTAAATTGTGGTTGGTGTTACGGCGGCTTTAAAGCAACCCCTTGTTCTGGTTGGGTTTTTGCTCATACGATTGCTAAAAACGAAGTTCATGAACTTAATGCAGAATTTAATTTAGAACGTTTTCATACAGGAAGAATTATTGATGAAAAAGGTGTTGGTCCAAAACCCTGGATCGGTTAATACATGTTAGAGATTAAGTGCCCTTATTGCGGGAAAAGATCCCAGAATGAATTCTCTTATGGCGGGGATGGTAATATCAAAAGACCTGCTCTAGGTGCTGAAATATCCACCAAAGATTGGGATGACTTTGTTTATTTTAGAGACAACCCGAGAGGAAGACATACTGAACTATGGCATCATGTTTCTGGTTGTCGTCAGTGGTTTAAAGCATCCAGAGATACGGCGACACATGAAATTTTTTCAACTTGTAAAATGAATGAGGATTTTAATGAGTAATCAGTATAGAACTTCTAATTCTAAGGGCCTAATTAATAAAGAAAAAATAATCAACTTCACATTTAATGGGAGCTCTTATCAAGGCTACGAAGGCGATACGCTCGCTTCTGCTTTAATTGCTAATGGAGTTCATCTAATTGGTCGTAGTTTTAAATATCATCGACCACGTGGTTTTTTAGGTGTAGGTGTAGAAGAACCAAACGCCATGGTTCAATTACATGAGGGAGATCGTTCTGAGCCAAATATTATGGCGACAGAAGTTGAATTAGTTGAAGGCCTTAAAGCTAAAAGTCAAAACTGTTGGCCATCTGTAAAATTTGATATTGGTGAGATCAATAATCTTTTAAATCGTTTTTTTCCTGCTGGATTTTATTACAAAACTTTTATGTGGCCCAAAAGTTTCTGGTTTAAAGTTTACGAACCAATTATTCGAAAAGCTGCGGGCATGGGTGTTGCCCCTTTATCCCCTGATCCTGATAGATATGAGCATAACTATGAACATTGTGATGTATTAGTTGTTGGCTCTGGACCTTCAGGATTATCAAGCGCTTTAGCTGCCGCTAAAAATGGAGCAAGAGTTATTCTCGCAGAAGACAAAGCTCATTTTGGAGGCTCTTTGTTAAACGATGATGTCACGATAGGTAACATGTCCGGAAGAGAGTGGGCAAGCGATGTGATTTCTCAATTAAAAAGTATGCCTAATGTAGTCGTAAAAAATCGCTCCCAAGTATTTGGGTATTATGACCACAACATGACAGTAATGTTTGAAAGAGTGAGCGACCACATTGAAAATCCATCTAAATACACACCTCGTCAAAGACTGCATTATATAAGAGCTGGTGAAGTAATTGTCTCTACGGGTTCTATTGAACGACCAATTTCCTTTGGAAATAACGATCGACCTGGAATATTTCTTTCTTCTGCTGCGAGAGAATATATGAAAGTGTATGAAACACTGGTCGGTAAAAAGCCAATCATATTTACCAACAATGACTCTGCTTACGCCACAGCATTAGAGTTTTTGAGAAATGACATTAAACCAATTATTGTAGACACCAGAGACAGTTCTGAAGGACAACTTGTTAAAGAAGTTCAAGGTCATGGAATCGCTGTTAGATTTAATTCTGGTGTTGCTAATACCAAAGGTCACTTAAAAATTAAATCAGCTACCATTGGCACTCTAGACGGCCAAAAAGAAAATTTTATTTCTCTAGAGGAAGTTGAGTGTGATTGCATTTGTATGTCTGGTGGTTGGACTCCTACTGTTCATCTTTCTTCGCAAGCTGGAAATAAATTAAAATTTAATGAAGATATCGATGCTTATGTTCCTGATAAAAAAAGACAAAAGGAAACTGCGATTGGTTCTGCAAATGGAGCCTTTACTTTAAACCAGTCCTTGGCTGAAGGTTTTCAAGTAGGTTTTGAGTTATCTAATAAATTTACTTCAAATAATATTAAAACAGACGTGCCAACTTCTAACGAACCAGATCAAAAGCCACATGAAAAACTATGGTGTATGCCATTACCCAATGGTCAAAAACCCAAAAGGTTTATAGATTTTCAAAATGATGTCGCTGTCTCAGATGTAGAATTAGCACTTCGAGAGGGTTTTCGATCAATTGAGCATGTTAAGAGATACACTACCTTAGGTATGGCGGGGGATCAGGGGAAAACAAGTAATTTGAATGGTCTTCAATACGTCTCTAATATTGAAAAAAAGATTGTACCCGAAGTAGGGCATACCACTTTCCGTCCACCTTATACACCGGTCACAATTGGTACGATCGTTGGTCGCGAAGTTGGAAATCATTATTTACCTACACGTAAAACTCCAATTCATACTTGGCATGAAGAGCATAATGCAGTTTTTGTTGCGGTTGGTTTATGGGTCAGACCTCGATATTACCCTCGAGGAACAGAGACAATGAATGATGCTGTTAATAGAGAAGCAGCCAATGTTAGAAAAAATGTTGGTATTTGTGATGTCACTACCCTAGGAAAAATAGATATCAAAGGTCCTGATGCACCAGAATTTTTGAATCGAGTGTATACTAATGCTTGGTTAAAGTTGCCTGTAGGCAAAGCTCGATATGGAGTAATGTTAAGAGAAGACGGGATGGTCTTTGATGATGGAACTACTTCTCGACTCTCTGAAAATCATTTCCATATGACAACTACAACCGCCCAGGCGGCAAACGTTCTTTCTCATTTGGAATATTATCTCCAAGTTGTCTGGCCCGATCTCGATGTGAATGTTCTATCAACAACGGAGCAGTGGGCCGGTATTGCAATAGCAGGTCCCAAATCAAGAGAACTCTTAGCAAAACTATTCCCAAGTATTGATGTATCAAATGAGAGCCTACCTTTTATGGGCCTTGTTGATGCAAAGTTAGGTGATATACCTGCTAGAATTTACCGAATTTCATTTTCTGGCGAACTGGCATATGAAGTTAACGTGGAGTCAAACTACGGTTTACATTTATGGAAAAAAATTATGGAAACAGGCTCTGAGTTTGGAGTTCAACCTTATGGAACAGAAGCTCTTGCGACCTTAAGAATAGAAATGGGACACGTTGCTGGTCCAGAATTAGACGGAAGGACCATTCCTTACGATATTGGTTTAAATGGAATGGTTAGTCAGAACAAAGACTTCATTGGTAAAAGATCATTATCCAAGGATGCATTTATTAGTGAAGATAGACAGACTATTGTTGGATTGGTCCCAGTTGATAAAAAGAGCAAAATTCCTGAAGGATCGCATTTAGTGGTCGATGATAAAGCTCCTACACCAATTCCAAAACTAGGACATGTTTCTTCTTCTTGCTGGAGTGTCGAATATAATAATCCTTTTTCAATTGCAATTTTAAAAGATGGAAAAAAACAAATTGGAAAAAAATTAATTGCTGTTTGCCCTCTTAAAGATATCTCTGTGCCCGTTGAGGTAGTTTCTTCTCATTATGTAGATCCTAAAGGGGAAAGGGTAAGATCATAAAATGAATGATTTAAATATTTCTGCTTTACAGTTTGATCATAAAATTGGTTTATTTGGAGATCATGAAGGTAAATCAAATATTTTAAAAATATCAGAGATTAAAAATCTCTCTATTTTCCAAGTTGCCAAGTTTAAAAAAAGTGAAGCAAATATTGGCAAGATAAATATTGACGGTTTGCCATTACCCTTAAAATATCCTCAGATTGCATTTAATCAAAATTTGAGAATTTTATGGATTGGGCCAAATACATGGTTTTGTATATCGCCTAATAAAAACTTACATGATTTAATCACTAAAGCGTGCAATGAAAACGACTTTGCAATTACAGATTTATCTCACTCAAGGGCTGTGATTGAAGTTAAAGGTGAGCATTCTTTAGATGTGATAAAAAAAGGTTCTCCCTTGAATGTAAACGCCAATGTCTTTAATGAAGGTAATTGCGCCAACACTACTTATAATGGCATTAATGTTTTGATTGATTATGTAAGCAGTAATCCTATAAGTATGAGAATATTTGCTTTACGCAGTTTTGGTGGTTCTTTTTATCATAGCATCACAGATGCTGCTCTAGAATTCGGTTACGAAGGAGTTTAATTAAATGTGTGGTATCGTTGGGATTTATCTCAAAAATAAAAAATATAACAAACAGTTAGGAAAATTATTAACTGGTATGATGAATAATATGGCTTCAAGAGGCCCTGATAGTGCAGGATTTGCTATTTATAACAAGTCTAGCAAATTTAAATATACGGTATGTTTGCAAAAAAATTTTGAGCTTAAAAACCTCAAAAAAATCTTAAAATCGAAACTGACAAATACAAAGTATAAATTAATTGCTGACCATGTAGTTATTGAAACATCTTCTAAACCAGAAAAAACAATTCCAATTTTAAAAAATATTCAAGATATTGATTTAGTTGGTTATGGTAAATCTATTGAAATTTTTAAACAAGTGGGCAATCCAAAAGATGTTGTAAAAAAATTCTCTTTAGATAAATTTTCTGGATCTCATGCTATTGGACATACCCGCATGGCTACTGAAAGTGCAATTACTACAGACGGTTCTCATCCTTACTCAACTGGAGAAGATGAATGCTTAGTGCACAATGGATCATTATCTAACCACAACAATCTTCGTCGAAGTCTAATTAAAGACGGAATTGAATTCAAATCTCAAAATGACACTGAAGTTGCCGCTGGATATATTTCCAATAGTTTAAAAAATAAAACATCTTTAAAAGAAACTTTAACCAACGGGTTAAAGGACCTAGATGGCTTTTATACTTTTATCACTGGAACACAAAAAGGCTTTGCTGTTTTAAGGGATGAAATAGCCTGCAAACCAGCGGTTATTGCGGAGACTAAAGATTATGTTGCGATTGCTTCGGAGTTTCAAGCAATGGCTCATTTGCCAGATGTCAATAAAGCAGATATTTACGAACCTAAACCGGGTATCGTATATTCTTGGGGTAGTTAATGAATTTCGATTTATCAAAAAAAACACTGAGAGAAGTTAATTCTTATTTACAGAATATAGATTTGAAATCAAATCAAAGAGACTTTGTAATAAAAAATCCCCTTGGTAATCACGCTCTTTGCGCTGGTTTGCAAGATGAAATTAAAGTTACTATTAAAGGTCATGTTGGTTATTACTGCGCTGGGATGAACAAAAAGGCGGAAGTAACAATTGAAGGTAATGTCGGAACGGGCGTGGCAGAGAATATGATGTCTGGTCTTGTTCATGTTAAAGGAAACGCCTCTCAGTCAGCTGGCGCAACAGGCCAAGGAGGAACTTTGGTGATTGATGGAGACGCAAGTTCTCGTTGTGGTATTTCAATGAAAGGTATTAACATTATAGTTAAAGGTTCTGTTGGACATATGTCTGCCTTTATGGCTCAAAGTGGTAATCTTGTAATACTGGGAGATGCAGATGAATATCTTGGGGACTCCATTTATGAAGCTAAAATTTATTGTTTAGGAAAGGTAAAAAGTCTTGGAGCGGACTGTATTGAAAAAGAAATGAATGATAAAGAGATAAAACATTTGAGTGCTTTGTTAGAGGCTCAAAATATTAAAGCTGATCCTAAAAAGTTTAAAAGATATGGGTCTGCTCGAAGTCTTTATAATTTTAAAATAGATAATGTGAGTAGTTACTAATGAGTGAAATTAAAAAAAATTTAAAAGGATTTAGCACTTTTCCGCATGATACCATTGCCGAAATTCAAAGATCGGCGAGGGAGGGTATTTATCAAATTCGTGGTTTGGGGGCTAAAAGAAAAGTTCCAAATTTTGACGATCTAGTATTTTTAGGTGCATCAGCTTCAAGATATCCCTTAGAAGGTTATCGCGAAAAATGTAACACCTCTGTTGTAATTGGAGATCGTTTTGCAAAAAAACCAATTACCCTAGATATCCCTATTACTATCGCCGGAATGAGTTTTGGTGCTTTGGGCGCTAATGCAAAAGACGCTCTTGGCCGAGGTGCATCGGCAATGGGTACATCTACAACTACAGGTGATGGTGGCATGACCCCAGAAGAAAGAAAATCTTCAAAATATTTGGTATATCAACTACTGCCATCCAGGTATGGAATGAATCCCGATGATTTGCGCAAAGCGGATGCT
This sequence comes from Pelagibacteraceae bacterium, assembly GCA_008638215.1. Taxonomy (GTDB): domain Bacteria; phylum Pseudomonadota; class Alphaproteobacteria; order HIMB59; family HIMB59; genus HIMB59. The sequence goes on along the minus strand of VTPN01000011.1, from coordinate 20,053 downwards.
ATTGAGGTAGTGGTTGGTCAAGGTGCTAAACCGGGCGGGGGAGGCATGTTGCTCGGACAAAAAATTAATAAACGAGTTGCCCAAATGCGTAACTTACCTGAAGGTATTGATCAAAGAAGTGCTTGCCGTCATCCCGATTGGACTGGCCCAGATGATTTAGAGATCAAAATTCAAGAATTAAGAGAAATTACTAATTGGGAAAAACCTATTTATGTAAAAGTCGGTGCCGCCCGTGCTTATTATGATACGGCTTTGGCTGTAAAAGCAGGTGCGGATGTTGTTGTTCTTGATGGTATGCAAGGAGGTACTGCTGCAACTCAAGATGTTTTTATTGAACATGTTGGTATACCAACGCTCGGTGCATTAAGAGAAGCTGTTGACTCCTTAAAAGAATTAAATATGCATCGAAAAGTTCAATTAATAGTCTCAGGTGGAATAAGATCTGGAGCAGATGTTGCCAAAGCAATTGCAATGGGTGCAGATGCTGTTTCTATTGGGTCAGCTGCTATGATAGCTTTAAATTGTAATGCGGATATGTATCCCGAAGATTATGAAAAACTCGGAACAGCCGCAGGTTATTGTCATCATTGTCATACAGGAAGATGTCCTGTGGGAGTCGCAACTCAAGACCCTGAGCTTGAAAAAAGACTTGAGCCCGATCTAGCAGGTAAAAGAGTTAAAAACTATCTTGCTACTTTAACCTTAGAACTTCAAACACTTGCGAGAGCTAATGGAAAATCAGATGTTCGAAACCTTGAACCAGAGGATTTGGCCGCTTTAACTGTCGAAGCAGCAGCGATGGCAAGAGTCCCTTTAGCTGGCACTACTTGGATACCCGGTTACGATAAATAATCCTTGAAAACTTATCCATATTGGTGGGAGTTTTTTAAGCCTTATCATTTTAAGAATTGTGAAGTTAGCAATACTTCCTTTGATTTAGTTGTTGTAGGTGCTGGGTACACCGGTGTGTGCGCAGCATCCCAAGCCTCTTCTAAAGGACTGAATACATTACTGATTGACCAACTAGCCTTAGGCGAAGGTGCTAGCACAAGAAGTGCCGGAATGGTATCCGGTGGTTTAAATCTTGGTAAAAAAATAAATTTATTTAAAGAATATGGTGATGAAATAGCAAAAAAATTTATTCAAGAGTCAATTAATTCATTTGAATATTTAGAAGATCAAATTAACCACCATCATGATGAAGTTTCTTATCAAAAAACAGGAAGACTAGTTTTAGCTCATAGTTATAAAAAACTAGAAGCTCTGAGAATTAAGGCGAACCTACTTAATTCTATGACAAATTTAGATATTTCGATTTTAAAAAATTTAGACGAAGAAATAGTAAATAGTTATTATAAAGGGGGAATGCTTGTTAAGAATGCAGCGAGTGTGAACCCATCGTTATTATATAATTTTTTTTTAAAAAAGGCTTTATCAAACAACGTTAAAATTTTTAGTCCATGTAAATTACTTTCATATAAACAAATTAATAATTACTATGACATTGTAACTTCAGAGGGAGTGATAAAGTCTCAGTATCTTATAATTGCTACTAACGGATACTCTGAAAAACCAATCGGAAAAGAACATTATAACATTATTGGTGTCCCATCATATATAGCAGCCACTAATGTATTGCCAGAAAACATCATACATACAATACTCCCTAAGCTTCGAATGTATTCAGATAGTAAAAATGACTTATATTATTTTCGACCCTCTCCTGATCATCAAAGATTATTATTTGGCGCTTTTCCTATTTGGGCTTATGGAATGGAGAATAGCAGTTTAGTGAAATCTTTTTTTATAAAAAAGATTAAGCAAATTTTGCCGAATATTGGTGATTTTTCTATTGATTATATTTGGGGTGGAAAGGTTGGCGTAACTTTCAACACTCTTCCTTTACTAAAAAGGGCAGAGAATAAAGTGAGTGTATTTGGATGTAATGGCAGCGGTGTTGCGTTAATGCCCTATCTTGGATACCAGGCGGCTAATATGCTTACAACTAATCAAAATAATGATTTAGTAATATCTCAAATTAAAAATAATAAAAATTTTTTTAAATACCTAATAATCAAATTTTTGCCATTTTTGGGTTTTTACTATCGTTTAAAAGAAAAAATAGAAAATAAAATCTTATAAGATTGATTTCAATTCATAAAAGATATTAAATGATGTTCCATAAATTGGAACACTTACTAAAACATGACTAGTGATTTGAAATACATAAATAAGTCATTAGAAAAATCTTTTAAAATTTTAGAGATTTTATCTAAATCTCTTTTTCCTCAAAAAGCAGCTACCATCTCTAGAAAAGCGTCTATTTCTAGAACTACAACCTTTCGCCTTTTATCCGTTTTAACCCAATTGGGATATATTCATAAAAACAGTTCCCTTAACACTTATTCAATGGGTCACAAAGCATTTCAGTTCGGAGAAACCTCCGACTACCTACAATCAATTTCTGAAACATCAAAAGAAATTTTAGAAGAAGTATCTAATAAAACTAATTTAATTACATATCTCGCAATGCTTGAAGGCTCCCAAATAGTTCATTCTGACAAAATTTCAAATGTGAATAATGATGCTTCACATCGAACTTTTCGTATGAGGTTAGATGCTCATTGTTGTGCTTTGGGTAAAGTAATGCTTGCTTACAGACCAGAAAATGAAATTTCTTCGATATATAAAAGTTATAATTTTTATCCCCATACTAATAATACCATATGTAACTTATCTGATTTGAAGAAACATTTATCAAAAATAAGATCTCAAGGGTATGCGTTAAATCACGGTGAGGCTTTTGAAAATACTTATGGAATAGGTGTTGCAATTTTGGACAAAGAAAAAAGATCCTTTGCAGGAATTTCTTTATCAGGAAGTAGAAATATAATGAACCCAAAAAATACGATGGAGTATGTTAGGTTACTGCAAAGCGCTTCTATTAAAATATCCAAGCTTATTGTTGATAACTAAGGATTCTAAGACAAAAATTTGTTTCATAATTTGAAACACATCATGTTTTTTCTGCAAACCAAGATCAAAATAAAAACTATTCGGAGGAATATTAAATGAGTTTACCGACTAAATGTGAGTACTTAATAATAGGTGGTGGTATTCATGGCTTAAGCACAGCTTGGCATTTATGTAAAAAATTATCTAGCAAGGGTCAATTAAAAGAAGATTCTGTAGTTGTCATAGAAAAAACCAAAGTAGGTCATGGGGCCACAAGTGTTGCCTGCGGAATTGTAAGAAATAATTATTACCAACCAGCGATGAGAAGATTAATGGCTCATTCTGTTGATATATGGAATAAAAATGCTGACGTTCTTCAATTTAGACCTGTCGGTTATATGCAAATTAACTCTCAATTAATGCATGAAGGTATGGCGGAAGTTTATAGCCAGCAAAAAGAAATTGGATATGAGTCTACTTTTATTGAAGGTGCTGCTGATTGCGATAAATATATGAAAGAATTATTACCAGACTGGCAAGCACAAGGAATAACTTCTGTTCTTCACGAAAAAAATTCTGGATATGGACCTAATAGACATGCAAATTTAGGTTTTAAAAAATTAGCAGAAGCGGCTGGAGCAAAAGTGCTTGAGGGCATTCAAGCAAATAATATTATTTCCGCTAATGGTAGTAGCGCCGTAAGTGCAGTTGAAACTAATCAAGGTACGATCGAGTGTACTCAGTTAGTGGTTGCAGCAGGTCCTTGGGTTAGAACCTTTTGGGAAATGCTAGACCTTCCTAACACTGTAAGGATCAAGCAACCTGATGGAACCTTTACTGATCAACTTCCCATGTGGTCCTATATGGCTCTCGAAGAAGGAGAAATAGATGTTGATCCAAATAGTTATCGCACCGCCAAAGGAACTGAATATCCCGTTATCCACGTGGATACTGAGTCAACACTAGTATCTAATAAAACAGGCAAAGTAATTCATGAAAATGAAATGTGGGGTTTCTATTATAAACCTGATGTTTACCGAAAAGGTATTCAAGGAGGTTCTTCTCCCTATGATGTTGAAAAGCCTGCCTCAGAGGTAAAATTAGATCCCTACGGTCATGAGTCTGATGAATTTCAGCCTCGACCGGCATTTGAAGATAAGTTTACTTCGGCTTTGGCTTTTTGTCAGAGTCAATTTGATGGTTGTCATTCTAAATATAAACACCAAAAAGCTGGCGGTATTGGATGTGTGACACCGGATCGTTTTCCTGTATTCGACCAATACAGAGAAAATGTTTATATTATTGCAGATGCAAATCATGGATACAAAATGGCAGGTGTTGGCGATTTGGTATCTGATGAAGTACTAGGGAATAAATCTGATATTCTAGAACCTTTCAGATTTTCTCGCTATGAAGAAGGGAAGTTACATCCGGTCTCAAATAGCCCGTTCCCTTGGAGCTGATGTTTAAAGGAGGAATAAAATGACAGCATTAGAAACATACGTTGCAGATAAAGAAAGAAATGAAAACGTAAAAAAAGTAAGAAGTAAGATTAATGAACTGGGTATTGAGTATATTTATTTTCAATTTATCTCTGTTACCGGAAGAATTGTTGGTAAAGGTTACCCAGCTGATCACTGGGAAACGGTTGCCCAAAAAGGTTTCCAGTTAGTTTATGGATCAACTGCAAACTTATTTACCAATAGACATGGAAATTATATTGGATATGGACCTGAAGCTCATGAGTTAGTGGGTATTCCTGATCCAGAAACTTTTGTTCAACTACCGTGGGATAAAAGAATAGCAAGAGTTTTTTGTACTTGTTTCAGAAATAGAGAAGAAGAAAATGATCCAGGTGGATTTTTAACTTCTGATTGTCGTGGTAATTTAAAAAGAGCCCACAAAGAATTCAAAGAAAAACATGGACTAGAGCTTAGAGCCGGTACTGAGCCAGAAATGATGTGGCTTACCAAAAATGAAGACGGAACCCCAACAGGTTCTGGTTTCTCAAAGCCTTATTGTTATCACATTGATCAATTTGAATCATTAAGACCAGTGTATATGAAAGTAATTGAGTATTCTCGTTTTATGGGTCTTGATATCATTCAAGGTGACCATGAAGATGCCCCAGGACAATTAGAGTTAAACTTCAACTATGATGATGTTGTAAGAAATGCTGATAGATTGTCTACCTATCGTCAAATTTGTGCTCAGGTCGCTAGGGAGTTTAATTTAATTGCCTGCTTCTTATCAAAACCCTTTGTTGGCGTTTCAGCCTCTGGTTGTCATACTAATATTTCTTTATGGAGAGATGGTGAAGATCAGTTAATTCCTTGTGGCAATGATAAAAAATCTCTTCCAGGAATGGATCAAGTTTATCATCACAGGAGAGGCGGTGAAAACGTCTTTATGCCTGATACAGACGATCGAAGAATTCCAGGACAAATTGGTTTATGGGCAATAGGTGGTGTAATGCAGCATTTACCCGCATTAACCGCTATAGGATCTTCTACCGTTAATTCATATAGAAGATTGTGGGATGCTGGTTTTTGGGCTCCTGTCTACGCAGACTGGGGTTATCAAAATAGAACTTGCGGTCTTCGTGTATCCGCTCCAGGTAGATTTGAATACCGTTCTGTTGACTCAGCACATAACCCATATCTTATGGGATCTGGTTTATTGGCTGCATTTGGTCATGGAATTGAAGAGAAAATGGATCCAGGTAAACCAGAGCAAGCAAATATGTATGAAGCTAATGCTGGTAAAGAAAAGTTACCTATGACTCTTGGTGAAGCTCTTGATAAGTTAGATAAAGATGAACTAATTCAAGGCGCCCTACCAGGGGACATGTTAAGAGTTTTCACTGAATACAAGAGAGATGAGTGGGAAGAGTTCCTCGCAACTCCAACTCAGTGGGACCTTGATAAATATTTAGATTGCTTACCATAAAAACAATATAAGGAGAAAAGTATGTGTGGAATAGCTGGAGTAATTAATAGAAAGAAAACTGTAAATGTAGGAGAGCAAATGCGCCTCATGTTACAAGGTCTAAAACATAGGGGTCCAGACTCAACTGGTTACGCTATGTATGGCACCCCTAAGAAAAAAGGCTTTGTTATGAGATTTAAAATTTCAGAAAATGAAGCTGAAAAAGTTAAAGCTGTTATAGACTCACCAGAACAGTTGAAGGATAGAAAAACTCAGGTAGATGCTATCTTAAAAAAACATGGTGCAAAAATAACTAAACAAAGCTCCAGCACTCCTTATGCTTTTCGATATGAATTTGATTTCAAGGGGGACCTTACAGCACTAGCTACTGAAATTGAAACTGTAGAAAAAACAGAAATCTTATCTATCGGAAAAGGTTTAGAGTTGATTAAAGATCTTGGTGATGCCACCACTGTATCTAATCAGTATGGTCTTGGTAAATTTATGGGAACTCATGGTATTGGTCATACACGTATGGCAACTGAGTCGGACGTAGATATTAAATCTGCTCACCCATATTGGGCCTTCCCTTTTGAAGATGTATCTGTTGTCCACAATGGTCAGTTAACTAATTATTGGGGTAACAGAAGAATATTGGAGAGAAAAGGCTACCGGTTTAATTCTAACTGTGATTCTGAAATCATTGCGGTTTATATCGCTGATAAAATGGCGAGAGGTATTGGTTTAGAGCAGGCAATGCATGACAGTTTAGATGAGCTTGATGGTGTATTTACATACGTTGTTGCTACAAAAGATCAATTAGGTATGGCTAAGGACTACATGGCAGCGAAACCAATGGTTATTTATGAAAGCAAGGACATTGTAGCATGTGCTTCAGAGGAAGTAGCGATTAGAAATATCTTTCCTCATGAAATTATAACTTATGACCCATATGAAGCGGAGGTAAAAGTATGGCAGGTATAGCAAAAAAAGAAAACTTAGCTTTTTCTAATGAAAACTTAACGGGAAGAACTCAACAGTTATTCTTTAATCCTACTGAAGAAGAGAATTATACCTATTACGGTAATTATGATGTTGATTTCAATAAAAGAACTTCAATAGATTGCACAGACCTTGAGGCAAGAGATCTTAATCAAAAGATTAGAGACGCGATGAGAAAAGGCTATGGAACTGTTGTTATTAAAAACCCTGGCGCCAAACACTCTTTAGGAGTAGGTATTTTAAACAAACTCAACATTATATTTGAGGGAAGTTTAGGTTACTTTGGTGTTGGATGTATTGATGGTCCGACTGTGAGGATTAAAGGTAGAGTAGGATGGTCATGTGCAGAAAATATGATGGCAGGTAAAGTTTTAGTCGAAAACAACGCTGGATCATGTTTTGGTGCCGCATTACGAGGTGGTGATCTTATTGTTAAAGGTAACGCTGGTGCTCGAACTGGTATCGATATGAAGGGTGGAACCATTATCATTGGAGGTAACGCTGGGGCATTTACTGGTTTTATGATGCAAAGAGGAAGAATAATCGTATGTGGTGATGTTAGCGCCAATATGGGCGACTCTATGTATGACGGTATGATCTTTGTGGGCGGTGAAGTGAAGTCTCTAGGTAGTGACTGTGTTCAAAGCGAAATGAACGAATACGAAGTCAAATGGCTTGAACAGAAACTTAATAACGCTGAGATCAATTCAAAAACTCCAGTAAGTAAATTTAAGAAATACGTAGCTGGTAAAAAACTTTGGAACTATGACAACTTAGAGCCAAGTGAAAGAAAAGGAATATTAGGTTAGGGAGACATTATGGCAAAAAGAAACACAACAATTTTAGGTAAAAATGCAATCTTCACTCCTGAAGTCATGGATGATATCCATATTAAGGCTCAGTTAGGAAGATACAGAATGAGAGGCATGGCTCTCATGAAAAAAATTCCTCACTGGGATGATTTGACATTCCTCCCTGGAACACTGACACGATTTGTCATTGAGGGATATCGTGAGAAATGTTTAACAGAAACTGTCATTGGTCCAAGAGCTAAAAACCCAATTAAATTAGATATTCCTGTTTATATCACAAGCATGAGTTTTGGTGCTTTGTCTTATGAGGCAAAAACCGCCTTGGCTCGAGGAGCAACTATGGCAGGTAGCGCTACCTGTTCTGGCGAAGGTGGTATGATCCCTGATGAAAGAAGATATTCTAACAAATGGTATTACCAGTGTATTCAGTCAAGATATGGTTTTAATCCACATCACGCTCAATTAGCTGATGCTATTGAGGTATTTATCGGTCAAGGTCAAAAAGTGGGTATGGGTGGACACTTAATGGGTCAAAAAGTTACTGATCAAGTAGCTGAAATGAGATCTTTACCTGCAGGTATTGATCAAAGATCACCTGCAAGACATCCAGACTGGATGGGACCAGATGATTTAGCACTAAAAGTAGCAGAACTTAGAGAATTAACTGATAACCAAGTACCTATTCAGTTAAAACTAGGTGCATCAAGAGTATATGACGACGTGAGAATGGCAGCCAAATGTGATCCTGACTCAATTTTCTTAGACTCTATGGAAGGTTCAACGGGTGCTGGACCGCACGTTGCAGCAGCAAACACAGGTATTCCTGGTATTGGTGCCGTCAGAGAAGCAAGAAGGGCGCTCGATGATGTAGGTAAGACTGGAGATATTACATTAGTTTACGCTGGTGGAATTAGAGATGGTGTTGATATGGCAAAAGCACTTGCACTTGGCGCTGATGCAGTTGCTATTGGAACTGCAGGTCTGGTTGCACTTAATTGTAATAAAGATATCCCAGAAGCAGATTTTGAAAAAGAAATGGGAGTAGAAGCTGGTTATTGTTATCACTGCCACACAGGAAGATGTCCAGTTGGTGTAGCAACTCAAGACCCAGTTCTTAGAAGTAGATTAGATCCAACAGAAGCTGCGGAGAGAGTTTATAACATGCTTAATACAATGACTCTTGAAGCCCAACTAATGGCAAGAGCTTGTGGTAAAACTAATATTCACTCACTTGAGCCTGAGGATTTAGCAGCATTAACAATGGAAGCTTCAGCAATGGCAAAAGTGCCATTAGCTGGAACAGATATGACTGTTGGTGTTAAAAACTACCATTCAATATAGGAGGAGAAATGTCAAAAGTAAAAAAAACTTCAAAAACTAAAAAAGCAACTAAGTCATTCTCTTTAAATGTAAAGGGTGGAAAGTACCAAGCTGTTGGCGGCGCTAAGTTAAAAGACAAGGATATTAAATCTGAGAGAGAAAAGTCAATTGGACAGCATATTGGTTATCGATATGATGTTAATTTAATTCCTGATTACAACAAACTCACACCTTTTCTTAAAAAGTATATTGAGACCATGGGTTGGGATGACCTTAACTGGCTAGAAGATGTCCATATGGGATATGAAGGTGATAAACCGGCTGTTTTTGACAGAAATGCTAATGGCTGGATTACTGTCCCTGCTAAGATGAAGCTACCAAAAAGCCAGCAAGAAAGAGATATGCTAGCAAGAGAACTTTTGATTAAGTTCCAGATGTCTTCAAGTCATCCACTAGTTGCTTTAAAGAAAACTTATGTAAAAGGTGATAACTTTAAGCTCAACGAATAGCAAAAAGAAATAATTATTTTAAAAGGCGGCTATTTATAGTCGCCTTTTTTTTATTCAGAAATTCTAATAAGTTTAGATTTTTTCCAATTAGGAATAAATTTTACTACATCAATGTCTTTATTAAGACTAGGATTAAAATTTAAATTATGCCAAAAAACATTTTCCCAAGCATTTTCGTCTTTATCTAAGATAAAAGGTGAGCACTCTATTCGGTAATTAGTAGAAAGGTGAATAAAGTCTAAAATACACTTACCTTTTTTCACAATATTTGAGATAAATTTATTTTTTTTTGGAAATGTGGCGAACAAAGCATCGCTAAACTTATGTTTATCCAAAAAGAACTCAGATGATAGAAACTTATTAATTTTGTCGTATCTTTCGGCAGGGTCATATGTTTTTTTGAAGTTATACTCAAAAAGTCTTGTTGTTTCCTCGCAGTCATTTTCTACTAACACAACAATAATTTGAGCGTACTCTTTCCCTTTATCATCTAAAAGATAGGGCGTCATAGAGGTGTTTGGTCTCCCTCCCTGAGTTCTAAAAGCGTTCAATCTTGATTGACATTGCCAATCAAGAAATTTTTCTTGTAATACTTCTGGTGATAAATCTACTAGCAATCTAATGAGTTGTTTCGTTCCCAGGAGCTGAGATATTTATTATAAGAAGACCATTCTTGATTTTTTAACTTCACATAGCTATCGATAAGCCCATCACCAAATCCCTCACGGATAATTTTCGATTTATCTAAATCTCTAATCGCATCTAATAAGTTCAATGGTAATTTCTTAACTTTTCCAGCCTTATGCCCTTCGGTGTACATATTAATGTCTAGTCTTTTTCCGGGGTCTCTTTTGTTATTTAATCCATCAAGACCAAGTAAAAGGATGGCTGCTTGTAAAAGATAGGGGTTAGATGCGCCGTCCATAAGTCTTAGCTCAAACCTTCCTTTGCCAGGAACTCTAACCATATGAGTTCTGTTATTTCCTGCCCATGTGATTGAGCTAGGAGACCAGGTAGCACCTGATGTTGTCACAGAACCGTTAATTCTTTTGTAAGAGTTAACAGTTGGGTTAAAAATAGCCGCCATTTTGTCAGCACTTTCCATAATTCCGCCTAAAAAATTATATCCAGTTTTAGAAAGACCTAATTCATCTTTGTTATCTAAAAACATATTCTTTTTTCCGGATTGATCCCAAATAGATATATGGCAGTGACAGCCGTTACCCGTTAAATTGGTAAAAGGTTTAGGCATAAAGGTTGCACGAAGACCATGTTTTTCAGCAATGGTTTTAGTCATAAATTTAAAAAAAGCATGACGATCGGCAGTAATTAAACAGTCAGAAAAATCCCAATTCATTTCAAACTGGCCATTTGCATCCTCATGATCATTTTGGTAAGGCTTCCAACCCAATGCGATCATTGAGTCACAAATTTCAGTAATTACATCGTACCGTCTCATTAGTGCAGAAGAGTCATAGCAAGGTTTTTCTTGCGTATCTTTTTCATCCGAAAGGGCTGTTCCATCTTGGTTGACAAGAAAAAATTCACATTCCACCCCTGATTTCATATAGAGCCCTTTTTTTGATGCTTTTTCTATTTGACGTTTAAGAGCTATTCGAGGTGACGCCTCTACAGGCTTCCCATCCATATAAAGATCGGAGGCAACCCATGCTATTTCTTTATTCCACGGCAGTTGCATAACACTGTCACCATCGGGCATTCCAAACATATCAGAGTCAGCAGGAGATAAATCTAACCAAGTCGCAAAACCTGCAAAACCTGCTCCTTCTGATTGAATTTCATCAATAGCGGTGGCAGGAACCAACTTAGATCGTAAAACACCAAAGAGATCAACGAAACTAACAAAGAAATACTTAACACCATTTTTTTTGGCAAAATTATGTAAATTAATACTCATCTAAAACTCCTATTTTTATATCCTGCAACTAAATATAATTTACTTATTAATATAAATAATTCATATAAAATTCCACAATGTGGAACATTTTTTTAAATAAAAATTATCATTATTATTACTTATTTGTGAGATAATAAATCCAGTGAATCTTTAAAGATTCAACTTAATTAATTAAGGAGGATATAACATGGATAACGAATTATCCGCTCTGAATATTATATTCACCGAAGCCTATTATTGGATCACAGTCGTAATGATGTTCCTGATCCACGTAGGTTTTTGTGTTTATGAAGTCGGAGTTTCTCGTTACAAAAATCATCAACATACGCTTATGAAAAATACAATGTTGATACCTATTGTGACGATTACTTTTTATTTCTTTGGATGGTGGATTTACTTTGCTTTTCCAAATGGACCTTTTATTAATGGGGGTCTAGAAGATGCTTCTTTTGCAACACCCATAGCTCAAGAAATGGCTCCAAATATGTCTGATCATATTATGGGTGTATTCTGGGCAGCATTCTTGTTGTTCTCATGGACTGCCGCTTCAATTGTATCCGGCGCAACTATTGAGAGAATTAGAACTGGCGCATTTTTAATCCTAGCAGCTCTTATTGGTTCTGTTTGTTGGATTATTGATGCTGCTTGGGGATGGCACTATGGTGGCTGGATGGTTCAGCTTCTTGGTTATCATGATGCATACGCGTCAGGTGTGATCCACGGTATTGCTGGGGGTTTTGCATTGGGTGTTGTCATGGTGTTAGGTCCAAGAATTGGTAAATTCAATTCTGATGGATCGGCTAATACCATTTCTCCTAGAAATCCTTGGATGATTACTATTGGATTATTTTTGATCTATACTGGTTTCTGGGGCTTCTACGCAGCATGTAATGTGCCAATTTATGATGCGGGTAGTGATTATGGCGGAGGAGAGGCACTCTTCACTGCAACAAATATCTACCTACAACCGACAACCCTAAGTGGAATCACTATCAACTTCTTAATGTCTCTTTCTGGAGGTTTGATGGTTGGATACTTAGTAAGTAAAGGTGATGCATTCTGGACTTATTCATTAGGTCTGGCAGGTATTATTGGAGCATCTTGTGGTAATGACGTATATCACCCATATCAGGCAATGATTATTGCTGGTGTGGTTGCATACTTTACATACAAACTCCACTTCTGGGTAGAAAATACCTTTAAAATCGATGACGCTGTGGGAGCTATCGCCGTTCATGGATACGCGGGTACTATAGGTCTGCTTATCTCTGGTTTTGTTCTGTGGGGTATGCCTGCAACGCCTTATGGTGATGCTGTTGTCACGCCTTGGGGTCAAGCCATCGGTGCTTTCATCATGTTCTTTGTATTAGGATTTGTGCCAGCTTGGATTGCATCGAAGATCCTTGACAGCATGGGTCTTTTAAGAATTCCAAGAGAAGTTGAACTAGCTGGTCTTGATATTCTTGAAATGGAGCAAAAAGCTGCAGATGATGCACAATTTAACAAAGCAGAAAGGAGTGCTTAATGGCCACTACTACTTATACTAATTACGAGTCATTAGCTGATATTTCAATATTATCACCATTTCCTGGCTCTATCACAATTTTATTTATTGTGTGCTTTGCTTTTTGGATTGTATGGCAAGTAATGCAAATCAATGCAGAGAATAGACACTATGATGAAATTAAAAAGAAGGGGCATAATGCTTCTTCTGCAGATAAGTTCTCATAGAGTATAGATAAACTTTCGGGCCGTATTTTTTTTACGGCCCGTTTTTTCATTATGTTTGACGATAATAATAAAAATCGACCTGACAAATTCAAGAACTGGCCTTTTCCTAAAGGGAAGTATGGTTTATTCATAGCGATAATTATTGTTTGTGCTGTTGTTGCTATGGATTTTTTAGGTGTATTTTAATTTAAATATTTTCTTTTTTCCAACTTTGAGGGTTTTTCCATTATCATTTTTGCTAAAAGTATAATTATGATTAACAATTGATTCATTTTCAATTTTAATACCCCCACCAGTAATCAATCTTTTTACCTCCGATTTGGATGGAACTATATTATAGCTAGAAATAACATCTAAAATATTTAAGGAATTGCTTTCTGTTAAATCAATGACATCCAATTGATCAATTGATTTTTTCTCAAAAATAGAAATTGCTTTTTCTTCTGCTTCTTTAGCTGAGATTTCTGAATGACAATCAGCGGTTACACAAAACGCTAGTTTTTTTTTAGCAGCATTAATATCATTAGTTATTAGTTCATTAATCTCATCTGTTTTTAAATCACTAAAGATTAATAAAAGCTTTTTAACATCCTTATCATCAACATTTCTCCAATATTGATAAAAATCATACGAACTATATTTTTGTTGATCTATCCATACAGCACCCTGTTCGGTTTTCCCCATTTTTTTACCAGTTGAAGTAGTCAGAAGGGGAGTGGTAAGGCCAAAGGCATCTTTTTTATTAATTTTTGAAATAATTTCCATTCCTAGCACTATATTTCCCCATTGGTCTGAACCGCCAATTTGCAAATCACACTGATAATTTTTATTTAAGTACAGAAAGTCGTAACTTTGTAAAACCATGTAATTAAACTCTAAAAAAGACAAAGATTGTTCTCTTTTTAAGCGTTCTTTGACACTTTCAAAAGTCAACATTCTATTGATTGATAAATGACTTCCCACATCTCTTAGGAGCTCGATATAGTTTAAAGTGCTCAGCCAATCATTATTATTAATAAATTTTATACTTTGTTTATGATCTCTAAAATAGTGTTCAAATATTCTTTTGAAATTATCTATATTATTTTGAATCTCATCATAAGATAATATTTTTCTTGCGCTATCTTTGCCAGAAGGATCGCCAATTTTAGTCGTACCTCCTCCTAACAAAACAATTGCCTCATGCCCGTGCTTTATAAGTGTTTTGATTGCTCTTAGTTGAACTAAGCTACCAGCATGTAGGGCATCTGCGGTCGCGTCAAAGCCAATATAAAAAGTGATCTTTTTTTTATTAAGAAGATTATTTAGATTTTCTTCATTTGTGCATTGATTGAAAAGATGTCTATCTTTAAATAACTGTATATAATCTAACACATATTATATTTAGCATAAATTTTTAGATATCAAATGGATTATATTGCACTTGGATGTATGTCAGGGACTTCTTTAGATGGGATTGACCTTAGTTTAATTCGCTCAGATGGCGAGACATACACAGATGAAATTTTGAATTATTTTCAACCTTATTCCAAAGAATTACGCAGAAAACTAAATTCAATTATTCAAAAAGGATATCTATCAGATCCGAAAATATGTTTACAACTAACGGATGAGTATTCTCAAACTATTAACCAATTTTTAAACTCTAATAAATATCAAATCGATATTATCGGCATACATGGCCAAACAGTATTTCATGATGAAAAAACAAAGATATCTATTCAATTGTTTGGTAAAAATTTTAAATTAAATTTTCCAGTGCCGGTTGTCTATAATTTCAGAAAGAATGATTTGCTAAACGGGGGCTTCGGTGCCCCTATCATACCAATTTATCATAAATTAATTCATCAAAATTTAAAAAGAGAAAATTCTATATTTGTAAATATTGGTGGAGTTACAAATATTACAAAAATAAATGAAAATGAAATTTATGCGGGCGACACGTCATTTGGTAACGCTTTAGTAAATGATTTAATAAAACTCAAATATAATTTTGAGATGGATGAGGATGGGTATATTTCCAGTAAAGGTACTATAAATGAAACCATTGTTAATTTTATTTTAGAAGATCAATTTTTTCTCAGGCCTCTCCCAAAGACATTGGACAGAAATTATTTTCATAAATATATTAATAAATTAATGTCTATGGATAATATGGAAAATATTATCAGTAGCCTTTTAAAAATTATTCCACTGTCTATAAAGAAATTTGTATCAGACTCTCATTCATCAATTATTTTATGTGGAGGCGGTAGAAAGAATTTAACGCTTCAAAATTTATTCAGACAAAACTTTGAGCGAGTAAATTCAATTGATGAGTTTGGATTGGATGGTGATTATATAGAGTCGCAGGGTATGGCTCTACTTGCAATACGTTATTTGCTTAAAAAAAGTTCTACTTTTAAAACTACAACGGGTTTGAGAAAAGAAGTGTTTCTTGGCGAGAGGTTTTAGAGTTTATGTTTGTTAATGTACTTTGACATTGTATCCATTAAAGGATCTAACTTTCCTTCAAATAGATGATTTGCTTTGGAAATCGTTTCCATAGTGACGTTGGCATTTTTTTGTTTTTTAAAAGTTTCAAAAAATTCCTTTAGGCTGTCTTTTTTTACAATTTCATCTTGTTCTGCTTTTATTATCAGAGTTTTAATTGGACACGGTGATAAAAAGTTAAAATCATACATATTTACCGGCGGAGCGATAAGAATAAGCCCATCAACCTCGGGCCTTCTCATTAAGGTTTGAAAACCAATCCATGCACCAAATGAAAAACCAACTATCCAACAAGATCTAAAATCTTCATTCTTTTTTTGTAACCAGTCTAAGGAAATACTTGCATCATTAAGTTCTCCTTCTCCTTCGGTAAATGCACCATCGCTTTTTCCTACGCCGCGGAAATTAATTCTAAGAGTTGAAAAACCTGCATCCTTCATAACTTTAAAAGCTGCATAATTCACTTTAGAGTCCATGGTTCCCCCATGTTTAGGATTGGGGTGTAAGACTATGGCGATATTAGGTTTTTCTTGCTCACTCGGGGAGTATTTTGCTTGAAGTTTACCTTCGCCGCCTTGTATAAATACTTCTGGCATAATTAAAGATGAGATCATAAATTGTTTTTACTAATAAATGCAAGGTAATAATGAACACACTAGGCTTTAACAAAGACCCATCAGACACAACTGTTGTAGTGGCAATGTCAGGAGGTGTCGATAGTTCTGTTACGGCAGGATTGCTAAAAAAAGAGGGCTATAATGTTATTGGAATTACCTTACAGCTATACTCTTCTAACACAGCTGCAAAAAAAGGATCCTGTTGTTCTGGAATTGATATCTATGATGCAAGAAGGGTTGCTGAAAAATTAGATATACCACATTACGTTTTTAATTATGAAAAAACATTCAAAGAAGATGTTATTGATTATTTTATTCAATCTTACGAGAATGGCGAGACTCCCATTCCATGTGTTAAATGTAATGAGACGGTTAAATTTAGAGATTTATTAGGTTTTGCAAAAAAACTTGACGCAGATTGTATGGCGACTGGCCACTATATTAAAAGAAAGGGTAGTACGGAAAATGCCCTTATGTATCGAGCTGAAGATAAATCCAAAGATCAAAGTTATTTTCTATTTTCTATGACCCAAGACCAACTTGATTACTTAAGATTTCCTTTGGGCGATATCCCAAAAGAGCAGACAAGAAAAATCGCTGAAGAAATCGGATTGGTTGTCTATAATAAAAAGGATAGTCAGGATATTTGTTTCATACCAGATGGAGATTATAAAAAATTTTTAAAATCACATAAAATCAAGGGAGAAATAATTGATCTTCAAGGAAAAATATTATCCTATCATGAAGGTATTCAAAACTTTACAGTTGGCCAAAGAAGAGGGATAGGAATATCTAGTAACGAACCTCTTTATGTTATTGATATTTTAAAAGAGACAAATCAAATTGTTGTAGGTGATAAAAAAGATCTTCTAGGCACTTCTTTATTGTTAGATAAGATGAATTTTATTATGCCCGAGTTTGATTTTAGTAAATCAGATTTAGAAATATCTTGTAGTGCAAAGATTAGATCCTTATCGGAACCCATGAAAGGTAAACTCATAAAAAAATCGCAAATTTATTCTTTTAAATTTGACGAACCGGCAGAAGCTATTACCAAAGGGCAAGCCTGTGTTCTTTATGATCAAGATCGAGTACTAGGAGGGGGGATAATTTCTCAAAAACTGAACTAAAACCCTTATTTCTGCGTATTTTATTGTAATTTTCCTTAATTTATTTATATATCGGTAACCTATGGCAGCAACAGAACAAACAATTAAACAAGTCAATTCACTTGGAAATAGTGAATATAAATATGGCTTTTCTACTGAACTTGATGAAATCAAGGCCCCCAAAGGTTTAAGCGAAGAAACAGTTAGATTTATTTCTGCTCAAAAAAATGAACCAGATTGGATGTTAGACTGGAGACTTAATGCCTTTAAAGTTTTTAATAAACTCCCAAAACCCAATTGGGCTAAATTAAATATCCCAGATATCGATTATCAAGATTATTATTACTATTCTTCTCCAAAAAGCCTGAAGGACAAACCTAAGTCACTTGATGAAATAGATCCTGAAATTCTAAAAACCTATGAAAAACTGGGCATTCCACTTAAAGAACAAAAAATACTTTCAGGCGTCGCTGTAGATGCCGTTTTTGACTCTGTTTCAGTTGCAACGACTTATAAAAAGCAACTTAACGACCTTGGTATTATTTTTTGCTCTATTTCCGAGGCTATCCAAGAACATCCTGATCTTGTAAAAAAATATATTGGCAGCGTAATACCAGTTAGTGATCATTCATTTGCTGCCCTTAATTCTGCAGTATTCACGGACGGTTCTTTTGTTTACATTCCTGAAGGGGTTCGATGTCCAGTCGAGCTCTCTACTTATTTTAGAATTAATGCGATTAACACCGGACAGTTTGAAAGAACTTTGATCATCGCTGATAAAAATAGTTACGTTAGTTACCTCGAGGGTTGTACGGCTCCTATGAGAGATGAAAATCAACTTCATGCCGCAAATGTTGAGTTAATTGCTCTTGATAATGCTGAGATAAAATATTCGACTGTCCAAAACTGGTACCCAGGCGATCGCGAAGGTAAAGGCGGTATTTATAATTTTGTTACTAAACGAGGAGTGTGTAGAGGTAATAGTTCAAAAATTTCTTGGACTCAAGTAGAGACGGGATCTGCAATAACTTGGAAGTATCCAAGCTGTATTTTGCAAGGCGATAATTCAAAGGGAGAGTTTTACTCTGTCGCTATTACCAATAACAAGCAACAAGCAGACACAGGTACTAAAATGATCCATCTGGGAAAAAATACCTCTTCTAAAATTATTTCAAAAGGTATTTCGGCTGGCAAGGCTCAAAATACTTATAGAGGATTAGTAAGCATAAATTCACGCGCTTCTAATTCAAGAAACTTCACTCAATGCGACTCTCTTCTTATTGGAAATAAATGTGGAGCCCATACTGTTCCTTATATCGAGTCAAGTAATGCTGACTCTATAATTGAGCATGAGGCAACTACCTCCAAAATAAATGAAGATCAACTTTTTTACTGTATGCAAAGAGGTCTGAATAGTGAAGATGCTGTTGGATTGATTGTAAATGGATTTTGTAAAGAGGTTCTGCAACATCTTCCTATGGAGTTTGCGGTAGAAGCGCAAAAGTTAGTAGCAATAAGTTTAGAAGGAAGTGTTGGATAATGTTAAAAATAGACAATCTTCATGTTTCTATTGAAGGAAAACAAATTATTAAAGGTTTAAATCTTACTATTAATAAAGGCGAAGTGCATGCCTTAATGGGACCTAATGGTTCAGGAAAAAGTACCTTATCGTATGTCTTATCAGGTAAAGAAGGATATGAAATTGATAAAGGAGCTATAGAGTATAATGGAAAAAATCTATTAGACTTAGATGTTGATGAAAGAGCTAATTTGGGTTTATTTTTAGCCTTTCAATATCCGATGGAAATACCTGGGGTTCAAACTTCTTTTTTCCTAAAAACTGCCATTAACTCAAAAAGAAAATTTCTTGGTTTACCAGAAGTTGATGCACTTGAATTTGCTAAATTAATTAGATCTCAAGCTGAGGATTTAGGTATCAGTTCTGAAATGTTAAAACGTGATTTAAATGTGAATTACTCTGGTGGAGAAAAGAAAAAACAAGAAATTTTACAAATGTCTATTTTAAAGCCAGATATGGCTATCTTAGATGAAACTGACTCTGGTTTGGATATCGATGCCCTACGTATCGTATCCGAAGGTGTAAATAAATTAAGAAGTAAACAAAATTCTTTTTTAGTAATTACCCATTATCAAAGACTTTTAAATTATATCAAACCTGACTATGTTCATATTATTGCCGATGGAAGAATTGTTAAATCTGGAGACTTTACATTAGCACTAGAGTTGGAAGAAAAAGGTTATGAAGACATCTCAAAAATAGCCTCATGAACACTGCCGTCAAATTAGATAGTTCCATGGATATATCAAATTATTCTGAAAAAGTTTTACTTAACAATCCATTTGAGAATTTTAAACTTGAAAATTATAAATACGCCCAATTACACAAGAATATTAGCTCTGATGTAAGTTTGGAACATTATGAAATTGATCTTTCATCAATTAGCTCAATAAAAAATTTAGAATTGTCTGATGCCCTCGATATTGATTTACATAGCTATTTGAATAAATGGAATTATAAAAATACAGACAGTTATTTCAGAGTTAATTCTATCTCAGAAAGATCTTCCATAAAAATTGATTTAGATCTTTTTGAAGAAGAAATCCTTCATTTAGATCTTTCATTGTTCAAAGAAAATAT